>JAUVKN010000139.1 GCA_030596245.1 Bacteroidia bacterium
TACGAAAATCGTAAAAAACGAATTCCCACCTCCCGGTTAAACGAAGTAATGCTGCAGGCCATTGAAGAGTACCACCCTCCGGCTATAAAAGGGAAGTTTATCCGTATCAAGTATATAACCCAGTTGCCCACACATGCCCCGGCTTTTGCCTTTTATTGCAACCTGCCACAGTATGTCAGGGAAGCTTACAAAAGGTATTTAGAAAACCAGTTGCGTAAACATTTCGAGTTCACAGGAGTTCCCATCAGGATTTTTATGAGAAAAAAATAGGCAAGATTTTTGTAGCATTGTTAATTATATGAGAAACATCGTCCCAATCATAGGCATTGGAATGCTCCTTCTGGCTTCCTGCAACGAGATTGCACCGGAATATCCGGACGAGCCGGTCATTGATTACCAGACATTTAGCCTCTTTATTACAGTGGATGAGCTGAATAATAAAACACTGGTAGGTCAGCTCTCATTTGATTTCACAGATGGGGATGGTAACGTTGGGTTGCTTCCCCTGCCCGACTCTTCGGGGATAAACCTGCCAGATACTGTAAAATACAACTTCTTCCTTCAATTATACGACTTGAAGGGATATGAGTATGAAAAGGTGCCGGAGGAAAATGGGGGAATTCTGAAATACCGGATCCCATACCTTGACAAGCAACCTCTGAGCGGGACCATAGACCTCGATATATTCTATCCCCTGATCTTGCATGATACAATTTTTTATACTTTCTACATCTATGACAGGGATTTCAACCGCAGCAATACCGATACCACCGATGTGATCGTTTTAAGCGGGATCAACCTGGATGAGATTTAAACCGAAGACAATAAGCATCAATCAGAAGGAGCTCTGAGAATCTGCTTGTTTTTCAACGAAGATTTTCTGACGATCAATTTATGTTCCAGGACCACAGTTTTTATGATCACCGGCTCATCATTATTCAGCATCTCAATGAGGGTCGATGCTGCCACTTCCCCCATTTCAACCCCCGGGTAATGAATGGTTGTAAGACTGGGCTCAATGACCCTTGAAATATGAATATTGTTAAATCCAACTACTGCAATGTCATCCGGCACACTTAATCCAGCCTGTTTAAACTGATATATCATAGCCACTGCAGAAACATCATTGGCGGCAAAAATTCCATCCGGACGATTTTTAAGCTGGAGCAACCTGCTAAATGTCCGTGCCCCTGATTCTTCATCCAATTTATTGACAAAGGTTAACTCCGGATCATGTTGTATTTTATGATGCTTCAGGGCATTTATATAACCCTGATGCCGGTCCGAATAGACATTGCTTAATAGATTGTCGCTGACGTACATGATCCTTTCACATCCCTGTTCAATGAGATGATTAGTAGCATCATAACCAGCTTTTTCATTGTCAATAACAACCTTCGAGCAGTGAAATCCGGGATACTCCTTGACACGGTCAAAAAATACTACAGGAATCCCTTTTTTAAGGAACTTGTCAAGATGGTCAAGTTTACATGTATCGCAGGTCAGAGATATAAGTAATCCATCTACCCTGCTACTATACATGGTAGCGATGTTTGCGATCTCTTTCTCTACAGATTCTCTCGACTGACTGATGATTAAATTGAATCCACTCTGATTCGCCTTTTTCTCTATACCTGAAACTACAGAAGATTGAAAACTACTGTCAAGGCGGGGCAGGATTACACCAATTGTGTTTGACCTGTTTTTCCTAAGGTTACTGGCGAAGGTGTTTTGCTGGTAACCCATGGAAAGGGCCATATCCTTAATCCTTCTGATGGTATCCTTTCTGATGGCCGGATGGTTACTCAATCCCCTGCTAACTGTTGAAGCTGAAATGTTCAATACCTTCGCAATATCATAAATAGTAACTTCTTTTCGGCTGGCCATTTGAAGAGTTCGTATCTGTATGCGTTGTACCTGGTTTAAAAATACAAAATAATTTGAAGAATCGTTGCAACCGATTGCATTTTCGCTAACTTTATAGCTGAAATTTCTGATTTAACGTTCCAAGGATTAATTAAATGACAGATTCACAATGGATAAAGCTGCTGGACATCATTGAAGGAAGAGAGATCACTCCTTTGCCAACCGGTTTTATTGTGGATAGCCCATGGTTACCTAACTGGTTTGGAATAAAAATTCTGGACTACTTTACCAATGATGAATTATGGCTAAAGGCGAACCTCCATGTGGTGACTTCATTTCCTGATGTGATGTTCCTGCCCGGCTTCTGGTCCGAATTTGGAATGTGCAGTGAACCCTCGGCATTCGGAGCAAAATGTACCTTTCCTGCCAACGAATTCCCTCATGCACATAAAATAATTCATTCCATTGAAGAGATTTCCAGAATTTCGAAACCGAATCCGGAAAAGGATGGTTTTGCACCATTTATACTTAATCGTTTACTGATCAATCGTCAGAAGATTGAGGACAATGGCCATAAGATATTTTTCTCAGTATCCAGAGGACCGTTAAACATCGCTTCATATTTGATGGGAACTACAGAGTTCCTGACCGCAATGATCACCCACCCTGAAGAGATCCACAAGTTAATTCACACGATCACTGAATACCTGATAGAACTGAATGACCTGCAGATGCAGGCCATCCCAACCATTGATGGAATCCTTATCCTGGATGATATTATTGGTTTTATCGGAGAAGAGGAGTTCAAAGAGTTTGGATTGCCCTATTTTAAAAAGCTCTTCGACAGGAACGTATCCGTGAAATTCTTACATAACGACGCCTCTCATTTGTCGTCCATTAGTTACTTGAATGAGATGGGAGTTAACCTGTTCAACATGGGTTTTGAAACGGATTTGAATGAGCTTAAACTAATAACCGATAATCGGGTCACCATGCTGGGGAACATTCCTCCCCGCGACGTTCTTGCCAGGGGCTCCTCACGTGAGATTGAGAAAGAGGTTGAGGCGCTAATCAAGAATCTGAATGAGAGGAGCAAGGTCATCGTCTCCTGTGGTGGCGGGATGTCTCCTGATGTCTCCACCGAAAATATTCAGTGTTTTGCCGAAACGGTCATGAAATACAGCCAATAACTTAGAAATACCCGCATAATGAAAGCCATTTTTTTCATAAATCTGTGCATAATTTCCCTGCATGCTTTCTCCCAGGATGTAGCAAAGTTCAACGTTTTTGCCGGTGAAACAGATCGCCTGGATTGTCCGGTCAGCGTTAACCTGGACCAGATCAACTACAACGAGGACCAGGGTCTCCTTTTACTGGTTGAACTGGCAGGTGGGCAAGAAGTTGCGGTACCATGCCAACTTGAAATGGGACATTCGGCCAGACTCTGGTTCATTCTTTCAGGAGAGACTCCCGGAGGCACAAGCCGTGAATTTGTTCTGCGACAGCAAGAGGAGCTCAACAATCCGGCTCCCGTTCGATTGGAAAAGAGGCAGGGACAATTGAGGCTGAGCAAAATGGAGAGGCCCATCCTGGATTACCAGTTTAAAACCATCTATCCTCCCGAAGGAGTCAATCCACTGTTCAAACGTTCGGGTTTCATCCATCCCCTCTGGTCACCCGACGGACAGATCCTGTCGCGTATCCAGCCACCCGATCATTACCATCATTATGGCATTTGGGGACCATGGACAAAAACCCATATCAAAGGAAGAGAAGTGGATTTCTGGAACTTGATGAAAGGAGATGGTACTGTTCAGTTCAGCGGATTCTTATCAGAAGTGGAGGGTCCTGTTTTCAGTGGGTTCAAATCACTGCAGGAGCACATCGATTTTGGAGCACGCGGGGCTGACCAGGTGGCCATCAATGAGGTATTGGATGTGCGGAGCTGGAATATTGGGAACGGGGATGTATGGCTTATCGATTATACCACTACCCTGAATACACCGCTGGATTCAGGAATTATGCTGGATGCATACCGTTATGGTGGTGGAATCGGATACAGGGCCACCGAACTCTGGCACAAAGAGAACAGTAGTGTGCTGACCTCAGAAAATAAGGACAGGCTGAGTGCAGATGGGACCAAAGCAAAGTGGTGCATGGTGGAAGGAGAATCGACATCTGAAAAGGGAAGAAGCGGGATCCTGTTCATGGGACATACTTCGAACCGTGATTTTCCTGAACCCATGAGGGTATGGCCCGTTGATGCCAATGGAGGACGCGGCGATCTCTATTTTGAATTCTGTCCCATCCGTCATTATGACTGGATGCTTGAGAAAGGCAGGGACTACAGCCTGAAGTACCGGTTGCTGGTCTTCGATGGTTCAATATCTTTTGAAGAAGCAGAAGTATACTGGCAGGATTTTGCCAATCCCCCCCGGGTTGAAATTTGGGGATCTGACAGGTAATAAATCATTCCATACGCTATGAAAATAAGAAATCCCCTTTTGTTGATCCTGGTTCTGTTTATCGGCACGGGACATTCCATGGCACAGACAAAAGTAACTGCTGAAAAGCTGGGGAACAAAATTGAGATCAGGATCAATGGTGATCTGCTGACAAATTATATACTCTCTGAACATGAAAAGTATCCGTTCTTTTTCCCTGTAAACGGGCCCTCAAAAGCGAGTGTCACATCCATGCGAAATGCCAACTACCCGCATCACAGCTCTCTCTTCTTCGGATGTGACAAGGTGAATGGAGGAAATTACTGGCAGGAGGGGCTGGAGCGGGGGCAAATTGTCCCCTTAAGGGCCGACATCATTGAATCGGGTGGTGATAAAGTTGTCCTTGAAAATGAAAATATCTGGAAGCGTCCCTCAGCAATGGCACCGATCAAGGATTTCCGGACCATAACGGTAACTGTCCCGTCCCCGGACATGTACCAAATCGACCTCGAAATAATCATGGAGATGCTGCTGGATGTTACCATTGACAAAACGAACCACTCGCTTCTCAGCGTCAGATTGGACCCGGACCTGTCTGTCACAAATGGCGGGACCATGGTTAATGCTGAAGGTGAAACCGGGGAAAAGGGTACATTTGGAAAGCGCTCGTCATGGATGGATTACCATGGAGATAGAATGGGGAAAATTGAGGGTATAGCTATTCTGCAGCACCCTTCAAATGAATGGTTCCCGGCACCCTGGTTTACACGCGACTACGGTTTTTTTTCCCCGACACCAATGTATTGGCCCGAAGATGGGAAAAGCACGGTACTTAAAAAAGGGCAAACCGTTAAATTAAGATACAGGATTCTTGTACATACCGGCGATCATAAAGAGGCCAATATTGCAGAACAATTTGGAAAGTACAGAAACGAATAAACCAACTAAATACCTAAGCCATGAAAAGGAGAAAATTCTTAAAAACCACCTCGGCCGTCACGGCAAGTGCTATTGTTATTCCAACGATCGTTCCTTCCACAGTTTTTGGGAAAAGCGCTCCAAGTAATAAGATCCAGATCGGTCAGATCGGTTGCGGAAGAATTGCCAGGGGTCATGATCTGCCTGGTACAATGAGGTATGATATCGCCCGTGTTATTGCAGTGTGTGACGTTGACAGCAACCGCATGAAAGACGGGAAAAAGCTGGTTGAGGACTATTATGCCAATAAAGAGGGCAGCAATCAAGCCATGGATGTTAAGATGTATGACGATTACAAAGAGATGTTACTCAATCCTGAGATTGATGCAGTGATCATCAGTACACCCGACCACTGGCATGCACAACCCGCCATCGAAGCGGCTCTGGCTGGCAAAGACATCTACCTGCAGAAGCCCACCTCACTAACCATAGCAGAAGGCAGGTTGTTGAGTGATATTGCCCGGAAAAAGGGTACCATCCTTCAGTTGGGCACACAGCAACGCTCATCAAAACAGTTCAGAATTGCAGCAGAACTTGTCAGAAATGGAAGGATTGGAAAACTGCATACTGTGAAAGTAGGTCTGCCAGGGGATCCTTCCGGACCTGAAGCAGAAGAGATGTCCATTCCAGAGAATCTAAATTATGATATGTGGCTGGGAGAAACTCCTTATGTCTATTATACAGAGATCGGTGTTCATCCCCGGGAAGGATACGGGCGACCGGGTTGGCTTCGACGGGAACAATTCGGAGCAGGTATGATCACCGGTTGGGGTCAGCACCATTTTGATTCGGCGGCTTGGGGAATGGATACGGAATTAACCGGTCCCATTTCCCTGGAAGCGGTAGCCCAGTTCCCAAAATCAGGGCTCTGGAATGTACATGGAGATTTTATGGTGAAAGCGGAGTATGAAAATGGCATCACCATGTATACCAGCGGAGGATTTCCAAATGGTATCAGGTATGAAGGGACCGATGGGTGGATTTTTGTCTCCAGGGGCAACTACCAGGCTACGGCCAGCGACCCGGTGGACCAGGAGCAAAGCAGCCGGGCATTAAATGCCAGTGATCCTGCCATTCTAACTTCAGAGATTAAGGAAAACGAGATACACCTTTACAAAAGTGATGAACAGCATGGCAACTGGCTGGACTGCATCCAGAGCCGGAAGGATCCCATCTCGCCCATTGAAATTGGTCACAGGGGCTGCAGCGTCTGCTTGTTGAGTCACATAGCCATGAAAATACCCGGAGCCCTTCAGTGGGATCCGGTGAAGGAGAAATTTATTGGTAATGCAGCAGCCAACTCAATGCTGAGCAGGCCCCAACGTTCCCCTTACGGAACAGACTTTATCAAGATGTGACAGGTGCAATGGTCTATTTCCACTTGTAAATAGGGTACACAATTGTTATTTTCTGAAATTTTTTGGCCTCTATCTGAGAATTTTTTAGTAATTTTCTGCAACCGATTGCATTTTGAATGCTAATATTTATCAGAACCAAACTATTAGAACCAATACTGAGATTTATATTATAACTAATCAAACTTCCAATTAATCTAAAACTATCTACATGAAAAAGAATCTACTGATTTTATTCTTCGGAGTAATATGTTCGCTTTTCTTCATGCAATCGTTTGCACAGGAAAGGACGGTTACTGGAACGGTGACCGACGGTGTCTCCAACGAGGCCCTGATCGGGGTGAATATCGTTGTTCGGGGCACTACGACCGGAGCCATTACAGATGTAAATGGTAACTATTCAATCTCTGTACCCTCAGGCGAGGCTGCACTTCTGTTTTCGTTTATCGGTTACGCTGCTCAGTCTGTTGCTGTCGGGAATCAAACTGTTATTGACATTCAACTGGCACCTTCCACTGTGGGACTCGATGAACTGGTTGTCATCGGTTATGGTACCCAGAAAAGGGGGAGCATTACCGGGGCTATTGTTTCAGTCTCTTCAGACGATATTCAGGAACTACCTGTTACTGACGCAGGTTCAGCCCTTCAGGGACGAGCCGCAGGAGTGGTTGCGCTTTCTGCAGGAAATCAGCCGGGTGAAGGAGTTACAATCCGGATCCGTGGTCGGAGGTCCCTGACAGCCACAAACGAACCTCTTTTCGTTGTTGACGGTATCCCCTATGACGGGAATATTGCTGACATCAACCCCAGGGATATCAAATCCATGGAGATACTCAAGGATGCCTCCGCAACTGCCATCTATGGTTCCAGGGGTGCTAACGGTGTCATCCTGATCACCACCAATCGCGGGGGTGACATGGAGACCATAGTCTCCTATATGGGCCATTACGGCGTTAGCAGTGTCCTTGGTCTTCCGGATATGATGACCGGAGATGAGTACTACACTTTAAAGGAAGTGGGTGGACGCGCCTTTACCGCTGATGAAATCGATGCACATAACGCTGGTATTTCCACCGACTGGCTGGATCTGGTCATAGACAAAGGTTATCAGCAGAACCACCAGTTAAGCGTGCGGGGGGGAAGTGCAAAAACCGGTTTCGCCATTTCTGCCAACTACTTCAATGAAGGAGGTGTCATTGAAACTCAGGATTTTACCCGGTATACATTCAGCACCGAATTTCACGGTAAATCTAAACACGTAGTTTTCAAGAATAGGAAGCTCCTTCAAAAGCAATTTTCTTATTCCCGAGCCACGAGTATCTTTGATTGGGATACAAGTTAGTTTTTTCCAATACGAGTGGCAAGTTCCTTTTCTTTTTTAGAAGCACATGAACAGTATCGTGGTCTATTTCAATATCAGCAGCGTTTTTGATAAACTTTTCATAGATCGATTGAACTAACATGTTCTCATATCTTTCCATCTCCAAAGCGAACAACCTGTAAATATTGTGGGTCAGGATGGACATGGTCAGATCAAAATCCACCTTTATTACCATGGAAGAAGAAACATTGTTAAGATGAAAGAACTCAATCTGCTCGCTAATTGCTTTCTCCACGATCCATCGCCGGGTGTATTTCCGTATTAGTTGCTCTACTGGCAAATCAAACTTATTGGTAATAATGATGGCAGGTTTTATTTTTCCGTGACCGGTAATGTCGACCTGCCGGATCGTGTCATTATAACCTTTCAGGAAAACCTGTTCTTCATGGACCTTGATGGTTCTTTTCTTATTTCCGGCAGCTTCTACCCTAAGGGTTTTCCAACTTGACCGGGGTAGGCTTTCAATCTTATCTACCATATCCTTTCCCCTTCTTCGAATGGTTACAAACTTTATCCCTTGCTTGTTTAGCTTTCCTAGGTTTTGGTAGTTTGTGAACTTGCTGTCAAAAACCAGGTATTGCAGATTCTTTTTTCCCACAGGTGAGTCCTTGTAAAAATCCAGAAACTCCAGCACGATCGCACTCTCGTTCGAATGCATCACACCGACATCCCCGTAATCGATTATTCCCGTGTCAGGATCATGTGCCAGGACGGCTAGCATGCTGGACAGGGCATGCCTCCGCTTGCCAGACCAGTTATTTTCCAAATGGCCATCTTCTCCCCAGTAGGGTATGGTGGTAAAATCCAGGTTCGCTGTATCACCCAGAAGTCCTGCAGAAAGCCATATCTGGTGCAGAGCTTTCAGGAACTCCCGATTCATCTGAGTGGTTACCCGGTGGGAATAGGAAGTAAACCAGGCTGCCTTGGGCAGTACATTCAAGCCGGCAAACAATCCCATGCCTCTGTCCATGCACCACAGATTGTCTGCTGAGTAACGCCGTACACTGGAAGCCTTTAACGCCACAAATGACAAGATCGAACTCATCTTGCTGATACTTCTAGTCTTGGGAAATAACGACTGTTTTATAACCTTGTCTATCCCATATTTTCTTATGACTGGCAACAGACATAATATACCTGCCGATGTGCTCTTGAATTCCTCAGGCATGAAATCAAGGGAGATACTTTTCTCAGCATCAATGCATGGCATTTCCAGCTGCTGTTTTACCATTTTCATCCTCCTGGGAAGGCGGGAGAATCCCTCTGCGGAGAGGATGTTGTATATGGTCTTTTCACATACCTTGTATCCTTTACTATCCAGTGCAACCTTGATATCCTCGACAGAATAATATTTCTTTCTTAGGTCAATAATGACCCGCCCGGCCTCATCGGTTTGCTCACTCCGTTTCTTGCCTTTCTTTCTCTCAACAAAGTAATAATCGTGCGTATTCTCTTTTTTCAATTTGTCCCTGAAATCACTCACCAGTGTGGTAAAGCCCCTGTAGGTATAACCAAACTGCATGGCAACTTCTCTGGCTGGTTTTTTCTCAATGAAGAACAGGCGCAAGGCTTCATATTGCTTTTGAGCCAGTACTCCGGGTTCCATGAAGAATTTCTCAGGCGTCATGATTACGTATTTTAAATACCGTGATAAATATACGTTAAATTCCTTTAAAATCATAACGACTTATTAACAATGTTTCAGAAACCTTGATTTGAGGGCGTTACAAGGCCATGTATGGATTACGGGGGAAGATCCATCGCATATACGAAAAATACAATATGAATTTATAATACGTACTATCAGAAATTATAAAAGGGACAAAAAGCCGGGAAATCCTTGTCAACGCCAGCTTTTAGAAGACTTGTTAACTTGCGGGGTTAAAAACATTACGTACTTTTAATTCCGTGAAATTCTGTG
>JAUVKN010000032.1 GCA_030596245.1 Bacteroidia bacterium
CAGGAATATGAGATATAAAAAGATTATCGACAAGTATAAACCAAATATCTTTGACTCAATAATTCTTAAGATTATGAGTATAAAAATTTTCAGGGTATCTGCAATCTTATTGCTGCTGATATCCGTTCTGACTTCAGGTTGTGCAAAGAACCATGAACGCCCAAACATTATTTTTTACCTGGCAGATGACCAGGATGTATATGATTATGGTTGTTATGGAAATCGGAAGATTCATACTCCTGGTGTCGATCGCCTTGCCCGGGAGGGAGTTATGTTTCAAAATGCCTTTACAGGACAGGCCATCTGCGCTCCCAGCCGTTCGCAATTGTACACCGGGAATTACCCGCTCAAAAACGGGTGTTTCCTGAATCATGTAAAAACAAAACAGGATCAGCGGAGTGTAACTGAGTACCTGAAGGCAGCCGGGTATGAGGTTATCCTTGCAGGCAAGAGCCATGTAGGCCCCCCGGCAGTATATGATTGGAACAGGGAATGGAAGCCCGAAAAGCGGAAAGACCTGCCCCGGCATTACCTTCCCCTGGACAGCATTCAGTCATATTTCAAGCAGACCAAAGTCCCCTTCTGTATGTATATCACATCTGAATATCCCCACGGACCTTATTTCAAGGTTGAAAACAGAAATACTGGAGATATTGAGTTTTATCCATTCAATGAAAACATGCAAAATAATCAGGATTATGTGAACAGGAAAGCCGGTTATTACAGGAACATAGAAGAAGATAATACCCAGCTCGAGAATGTGCTGACATGGGTTGACCAATACCTGGATGAAAATACGATTTTCATTTACAGTGCCGACCACGGTACATCCGGGAAATTCACGGTGTATGACCGGGGACTCAATGTGCCGCTTGTTGCACGCTGGCCGGGCGTAATCAGGGCAAATTCCCGTTCTGATGTGATGGTCCATTATACCGATGTGCTTCCCACTTTTCTTGAGATAGCAGGCGGTGAAGCTCCGGAAGATATTGACGGAAAGAGTTTTTTGTCAGTTTTGAAAGGAGACAACGAAGAAATACATAAATACGTTTACGGGGTCCAGACCAATCAAAACATCCAGCAGTGTGCGGTTTTTCCATCCCGGATGATCCGCAGTAAACAGTATAAATACATCCGTAATTTCAATTCCATGGAGGTGGTTGATCAGAACCTGGGCAGTAATGAGGCTGTAAACCGGTTTATTAAGATGGGAGCAGAAAAGTTCAAGGATATTCCTTTTGAAGAAGTATACGACGTTCAGAATGACCCATTTGAGCAGGTAAACCTGGCAAAAAATCCGGAATACAATGACATTAAGCAGGGACTGATCACGGAATTGTATCAATGGATGGATGAGCAGGGAGACATTCTGGGTGAGAAAGGGTATATGCCAATAATTAAACCCTCCAAATGGTACCTTGACAGGAACTCCAGGCACAGGACTGTACCTGTTGAACTTGAAAACACACTAAGTGAGGAGGATTACCTTATCCTACACTATTAAATGGCATGTGAGAAGGATAGCTAACAATATATTAGGAGTCGTATTATGGATTCTTTAAAATTAAAACTTTTAATGTGGATGGGGCTGGTCCCTCTTCTGTTGATCAACGGTTGTAAATCTCAAAAGCAAGGGGAAATAAGCCCTCCGAATGTGCTCTTTATCGCCGTTGATGATTTGAGACTTCAGGCAAATATTTACGGACAGCCCCAGATGGTTACTCCCAATATTGATCGCCTTGGCAAGGATGGGATTGTTTTCAATCGTGCCTATTGCAGTGTGCCGGTATGCGGTGCTTCCCGGGCAAGTCTTTTATCTGGTGCGCGTCCTACCTTCACCCGTTTTGTAAATTACCATACCCGTAAAGATGTGGATCTCCCGGGTGTTCCAAGCCTTCCTAAATGGTTCAAGGATCATGGATACACAACTGTATCAAATGGTAAGATTTACCATCATTCCGACGATGATCTGGAAGCCTGGACAGAGGAACCCCATATCCCCACCTCAGGGATTGGCTGGCAAAGTTACCTTACAGAAGCTTCCAGGGGAATTATTGAAAAAAACAGAACATCCGAGAAACCCGATCAGGTTATTGGTCCCGCGTATGAACACCCGGATGTGGAAGACAATGCCTATCCTGATGGTCAGCTGGCAGAGAAAAGCATCACCGACCTCAGGCGCCTGAGCAAACAGGAAAATCCGTTTTTCCTGGCTGTGGGATTCTGGAAACCCCATCTGCCGTTCAATGCTCCAAATAAGTATTGGGACCTCTACTCAGAAAAGGATATTAAACTGGCTGACAATCCCTACAAACCTGAAAATGCTCCGGATGCTGCCATGCACAAATGGGGGGAATTGAGAAGTATGTACGACAATATCCCACAGGAAGGGCCCCTATCCGATGAGATGGCTCGAGAGCTTATCCACGGATACTACGCTTGTGTCAGCTATACTGATACACAAATAGGGAAACTATTGGATGAGCTTGATAATCTAGGTTTATCAGAAAACACCATTGTCATTCTCTGGGGAGACCATGGCTGGCACCTGGGAGAGCACACCTTGTGGTGTAAACACTGCAATTTTGACCGGGTAATGAATGCTCCTCTAATTGTCAAGGCGCCGGGGTATGGGAAAGGTCATGCCAGTAATGCGATAACAGAGTTTATAGATATATACCCGACTCTTTGCGAGTTGTGCGGGCTGCCTGAACCCGGTCATCTGGACGGAACAAGTTTTGTTTCTGTGCTTGATAATCCAAAGCAAGCTGTAAAGGATGCTGCTTATGTAAAGTACCGTGGAGGAGAATCGATCATATCAAACAGATATTCCTATACAGAATTCAGATCCGCCGACAACAGTGAAATCCAGGATATCATGTTGTATGATCTGAAGGATGATCCTGCAGAGAATATAAACATCAGCGGCCGGGAAAATATGAAACCGGTCATCCAGCAACTTAGCAGTCAGCTTGCTGAGATTAAGAGTGAAATAAATGGTGCAGATTGAGATTATATTGAAAGATTTTAACAAGGCTAAATAAATCATTGGCATATGCGACTTATTGCAAAGATATCCCTCTTCCTTATCTCTGGATTGCTGTACACTCCTCTGATCAGCAGCCAATGGCAACCCGGACAACAATATGATTTAAACGAAGAGAAGTATACATACCGTGTATTATGGGAAACCGACCAGGCCCATTATGGGGATATCCATATCAATGAATACAGGGGACAGCGCCATATCGTAGCGTCCTATGCCGGCAACAGTTATATTGTATATATTGATTATGACTGGCGTCCAAGGATCGTTAAAGTGAGTTCCGACGGAACCGCTGCAGAAGCATTCCTGGATTCCGCGGACTATCATATCCTGGAAAACGATTCCCACCAGTATTTTGCCATTGGTATTGATAAAGATGGTTATATCCATGTATTCGGTGACATGCATAATTTTCCCAGATATCACATTGACCATCTGCCCGAAAGATACCAGAACGCAGAATGCATGTACTGGCGAAGTGATTTGCCCGAAGACATCTCCGGTTTTACATGGCATGGAGACCAGTTCGGTAATTGTCCCTGGGGTACTTCATTTACCTATCCTCAGTTCTTTTATGATCAGAACGGAGGAATCTATTTCAGTACCCGGGTAAGGTCAGAGACCGAAAGGCAATATGCAGCTGTCAATTATAACAAGTATAATACGGAAACCCGGCAGTGGGAACTCATAGGAGGTACGAACGAGTATAATAATCAGTGCCTTTTCTGGGAAGATAACGGCGAGGGGGGCGGTACCTATTCCAAGCCCTGCCGGAATCTTCATTTTGACCTGAATAATACAGCCCACTTTGTAAGTTCTCTTTACAATAGTGACCGGGACAAACCTTTCCCTGAAACCAATGGCAAATACAATACAGATGTCGTATATGCAGCATCCGATGATTTCGGCATGACCTTCCGCCGCGCCAACGGTACTGCTGTTGAAGCCATACCCATGCGTATTGATGTAGCAGCCCAAAGGCCCGACTTAATCCTTAGCAACACCATTGTTGGTGCAACTGTGTCGGAGGCCATTACCGACTATAAGGGAACACCGTATGTTCTGGGAGATGAGTATGCTGAAGATGGAACCCTGACACATTTTTGCTATGCCTTTAACAGCGAAACAGATGCCTGGGAGGATGTTTCTGCACTACGTCCGCCATCCAAAGGGTATTTTGTGGCTGACCGGGCGGGTGTTATTACATTTTTTACAAAAGGCACATACGCCATGCATCGTTTTTTTGAATTCGGGAAAGCGCGTATCACAAACATGCCCTATTATGATATAGGTGTTGACCGGCTGCATATGCTGGAGACAGGGCACATCAGGGGAATTCAAAGGCGGACGAATGCATCTCAGCTATTTCAGCTGGTTGAGGTTGAGATTGAAAGGCCAATTTCCTACCCGGAAATGGGGGATGTCCTTTCATCGGATGCACAGTTATGGTCCCTTGAGGCTGACGCCGGGATTTTCTACCCTGAATTTTCACCGGCGAGATATCGTTATACGCTTTATGTACCGGAAGGAACCCAGGGCGTTATATTAACTGCAATATCAAAACATCATAAGGCATTGGTTTCCGGGGATGGTGAGCAAACCATTCCACAAATGGCTTTGATAAGTGTTATGGCGGAAGACAGCACAACAGTACTTAATTATGAGGTGAATATTGTTGAAACAGATATTGACGCATTCCTTCCTGCCGGAGATGCATACGTGCGCAGCGGTGACTATAGTTCCTATAATTATAATGAAGACGAGATCAGGTGTAAAACCGCTTCCAATGCAAATTTCAGGCGCGAGGGACTTATGAAGTTTTCTGTCGAGGGCATTAATGCGGAGGAGATCAATGCAGTCTTTCTTAAACTGCACATTAACAAGGTAAATGGGAGTACCCGGGCTCAGTTCTATGATTGTGATACAGATTGGGATGAAACTACGATCACTTGGGAGAGCGCATCTCTACTTCCAATAGCAGATGAACCATTCAGGAAATATGATATATCACCCGGCAATGACAGTTCTTTTATATTGGTCAATATCACCGGTTATGTAAAAGAGCAGCTTTCAACAGACACGGTTTTTGGGTTCAGAATGATATCTGAAGTTACAGGCACCGATTTCAGACTATCATCAAAGGAGCATACAGATTCCTTAAAGATCCCCGAAATATGCATTATGTATGGGGCGTCCCTTTCAGACGAAACATCTTTACAAAGCCTTATCTCGGATATTGGAAACCTGGATCCGGCCTTTGACGCCAATATACTTGACTATTCGCTGGAAGTACCGGTCGGGACTGAGCAGGTTCACCTTGCTGCAATTGCGTCTCATCCTGTGGCCTGGGTAACAGGAGATGGTCTTATCAAGACTAAAACCGGTCAGGCAATTATCACTGTTACCGCAGAGGATGGGGTTACAGTAAGAGAATATACGGTTGACATTTATGGCCATAATACAGCTGTGACTAAATCAGGTCAGGATGTGAATTTTAAATTCTATCCCAATCCTGCCTCGGATCATATCAGGGTAGAATTCAGTGAAAGGATGATCGGTTCCATAACATTAAGAAATATACTGGGACAAGTCCTGATCAAACAAGAAATCTCATCTGAAAAGGAAATCCTTAACCTCTCCAGCATCAGATCAGGGATTTATTTCTTATCGGTTGAATCTGGTGATGGGATTGTGAATACGCAAAAACTGATTGTAAAGTAGATTTAGCCCGGTAGGGTTCAGTTAATTGCCTGCATCTTGAACAGCGTAATTGCTTATTTCCATATATTCTTTCAAAGCTTCCAAAAAATAATAGTCAGCATAATTGATGGATACGTCAACTTCTGAATTCCCCGGAAAGTTCCCCACACTATGTTGTAATATAAAATATCCGTTGCCACCTGTTTTGGACAGGTATTGTTCGGAGCATAAGCTCCTTAGAATGTTTTCAGCCATTTTTAAGTACTGTTTTGACAATCCGCTGCTTACATAATGGCTCAATGAAAGAAATGCGCATGCCATGACCGATGCACTTGAAGCATCCCTGTATGTATAAGGGATCTTAGGATCATCGAAATCCCAGTAGGGTATGAAATCTTCAGGCATTCTCTCATGTGTCAGTATATATGCTCCGATCTCCTTGGCACACTTAAGGTAGGTAGCGTCACTGGTATATTTGTATATCATTGTACAGGCATACAGAGCCCAGGCCTGTCCCCTGGCCCAGCTGGATTCATTGGAATACCCCTGATGGGTCTGTTTAATGTTCACATCTCCGTGAATGGTATCAAAATCGACCACATGGTAGGTGCTGAAATCATCTCTAAAATGATTTTTCAGGGTTGTATTGGCATGTTGAATGGCCACCTCCCGGTACAATTCAGTCCCGGAATAATCATATGCCCATAAAAGCATTTCCAGGTTCATCATATTATCAATGATTACCGGAAACTCCCAGTTACCCCAGTCCCATGAACGGATAGCACCCACCTTTGGATTAAATCTCGACGCAAGATTATCGGATGCTTCAATGATTTTCTCAGCAAAAGATGGGTTACCGGTGATTCTATATCCATTACCAAATGAGCAAAACACCATAAACCCCAGATCATGGGTAGAATTTATTTCAGAAACCGGCCCCAATTCCCGGGTAAATCTATTGGCTTGTGAAAGAAAAAAACTATCTCTTGTGATTTCATATGCGTACCAAAGACTTCCGGGAAAAAAACCTACGGTCCAATCTTCAAGATCTGCATATACCATATTATCAGAATGATCGCAGGAACGGGGTATTTTTTCAGGAGAGTAATGCAGTGCTGCTTTTCTCAATTGACTGGTAATATGTTCTAGTGTCTTTTCAATCCATGCTTCATTTGTGGCTGGCCTTACACAACTGGTCAGAATAACAAAAATCACCAGCACAAATTGCTTAATGAGGAATTTGCGAAATATCTTCGACATCATAGATATAAAAATATTTCATATGACAAAGAGTTTTATTAATTCCTATCTCGTTAAAAGTATAATACGTCTCAGAATAGACTTCTAACTGCAAAAGATTCTAGTTATATCCTGATTTCTATTCATATCTAACTGGAGATTATTGCATGGATTTATGAGACAATAGTGTAATAATCCCTGCTCTCCGGTGATTAATTTTACCATTATTAACCTATAAATAAATATAATATGAAAAGAATTTACACATTATTAGTTGTAGCCGTGATGCTGACGTCATTTGTTAACATCTCCAGGGCACAGGTTACGCCGGATTCCGTAAAAATCGTAATGCTCAGAATCAAGTCCAGCAAACCAGACCTTAACATAAGTGGTAAAGGAACGGCTAAAGCTGACTTTGAGAATGACTTAATCGCAAAGGCATCAATAGGCGATTTCAATCTCACTTCCGACGAGCTTGATAGTGCTATGTTAAGGATCTTTTTCAAAGACACAGATCCAATAGGCGATTATGCTTTTTTTGATATGGAACCTGCTTGGGTTGATACCATGGTCACCTGGAACAGCGCAGCTAGCCTGACAGTTGCTGATACATCATTTGCAACACTCACCCTGATAGATGCGGATACAACTTACTGGCTTAATATTACGGACTTCATAAAAGCGAAACTTGATGCAGAGGTGGATTTTGGATGGAGATCTGTTTCAGTTGACGGGATTGTTTCAGCAACCACACGAACCTCTTATCATGTAACCCCGTTCTTCCAGCCGACTATATTTCTGTATCCAAAAGATTTTACGGGGATTACGCGTCAACAGGGAATCAGCATATCAATCTTCCCGAATCCAGCAACTGATTATCTGAGGGTTGACCTGGGTGAAAACACAGCAGGAACAGTAGTACTTTACAACACGATTGGAGCCAGCGTACTAAGAAAGCAGTTTCATTCTGCAAATATCAAGCTTGACTTGACTGTGATAGAGTCAGGGATATACTTTTTATCAATTGAATCAGAAGACACTAACTTCCAAACCAGGAAGGTCATAGTCCACTAGGTCAATCTTAAATCTCAAATAATGGAAGCCATCTTGTGGATAATCATAAGATGGCTTTTCAGTTAATACAATTAGGAAGTTTAAGGATCATTCAAAGAAAGAATAATACTGAAGGTTATGTTATTATCGCCGTTCATAACTTGAGAATATCTGGAGTCAAAAGGTTTTTTCAGGCTCAAAACTGCGAAAAATATCTCCAAACATACGGAAGTTGAATTTTATGATAAAAAGAAACCGTCTCATGTTAACTTATGAGACGGACCCTTTCTTTTTCAATATCTTTAACGCCATTACTCCTCATCTATCATAAATCACACATGAAAACAATCTCCGATTTAAGCATATCAATCCTGGTTGGTTCTCTCATTATTCTCACAGGTTGCGGACCAAAATACACCATCGAAGAGCAAGATGGTTATTCCCTCGTGCATAACAAAGGAGGACAAACCCTTGGATATGTGCCGGATTCCGGAGTTGAGATTATTGAAGAGAGGGGGTATGCTTTCAAAGATCTGAACAGGAACGGGGAGCTGGACGGGTATGAGGACTGGCGTTTGCCTGTGGATGAACGTGCCCACAATCTTGTAAAACAAATGTCAGTGGAACAGATGGCAGGTTTGATGTTGTACAGTGGCCACCAGTCCATTCCTGTCCGAGGCAGGGGTTACTTCGGGGGAACATACAATGGAAAATTATTTGAGGAGAGCGGTGCCGATCCAGAAGATCTGTCGGATCAACAGAGGCAGTTTCTGACCGGGGACCATCTCCGCCATGTGTTGATCACCTCTGTGGAAAGTCCTGCCATTGCTGCCAGGTGGAACAATAATGTTCAGAGTTTGGTGGAAGGCATTGGCCTGGGAATCCCGACCAATACAAGTTCCGATCCCCGTCATAGAACCAATTCCAATGCTGAATACAATGCCGGAGCCGGTGGAAGGATCTCCATGTGGCCGGGAAGCCTTGGTATAGCCGCTTCATTTGATCCTGATCTGATGAAACAATTTGGCGAAATTGCCTCGGTGGAATACCGTGCCCTGGGGATTGCCACCACCCTCTCTCCGCAGATTGACCTGGCCACTGAACCTCGCTGGAGCCGTTTCGCCGGAACCATGGGTGAGGATCCAAAACTGGCAGCTGATATGGCCAGGGCTTATGTGGATGGATTCCAGTCATCGGACGCTGCAGAGGAGATTTCAGATGGTTGGGGATACCAGAGTGTCAATGCCATGGTAAAACACTGGCCGGGAGGGGGACCCGAGGAGGGTGGTCGCGACGCACATTTCGGTTATGGTGCATACGCAGTTTACCCGGGCAACAACCTGAAAGACCATCTGGAACCATTTATCGAAGGAGCTTTCAAATTAGATGGCGCCACAGAGATGGCTTCTGCAGTGATGCCCTATTATACCATTTCTCATAACCGCGATACCAAATACAATGAGAATGTGGGGAACGGTTTTAGCAGATATATCATTACTGATCTGCTCAGGGACACTTATGGCTACGATGGAGTAGTCTGTTCCGATTGGCTAATTACCGCTGATGTGGAGTCGGTGGACATTTTCGGGGGTAAAAGCTGGGGTGTGGAAACCATGAGTGTAGCGGAACGTCACTATAAGGCCATTGAAGCAGGCATCGATCAATTCGGCGGAAACAATGAGATAGGGCCGGTTCTGGAGGCTTATGAAATGGGAGTGGCAGCACATGGGGAAGATCAGATGCGGGAAAGGTTTGAGAAATCTGCCATACGTTTATTGCGAAATATTATCAGGGTTGGCCTGTTTGAAAATCCTTACCTGGATCCTGATGAAACTGAGCAGACGGTTGGCAATCCCGATTTTATGAAGTCAGGATATGAAGCGCAACTTCGCTCCATTGTGATGTTGAAAAACAGACAACAACTCTTACCTCTGAAGGAACATTTGAAGGTCCATATCCCCCGGAGGTATATTGCAGCAGGAAGCAACTGGTTTGGCATGGTGACACCGGAGAGATGGGAAGATCCCTTCAATCCGGACATTGTAAGTAAATTTTTCGAAATGGTTGACACCCCGGAGGAGGCCGATTTTGCCCTGATTGAAATTGATAGTCCGGCAGGTGGAACCGGTTATGACCGCAACGACCTTGAGGCGGGTGGCAACGGATATGTTCCTATCTCGTTGCAATATGGAGTTTACACAGCTGAAAATGCCCGTGAAACCAGCATCGCAGGGGGAAGCCCCTTTGAAGAGTTCACCAACCGAAGTTACCGGGGAAAAACGGTTACAGCACGCAATACAACCGACATGGAAATGGTGTATGAGGTCAGGAAAGGTATGGGAGACAAGCCTGTAGTGGTGGTGGTGAATGCAGATAATCCCATGGTATTTGCCGAGGTTGAACCGGTGGCCGACGCCATCCTGATCCACATGGGCATACAGGACCAGGCTCTTTTGGAAATCATATCAGGTGGCACTGAACCATCGGGATTGCTGCCATTTCAAATGCCAGCCAATATGAAAACCGTTGAAGAGCAGTTCGAGGATGTCCCACGTGATATGGACAGTTATAAAGATTCGGAAGGGAATACCTATGATTTTGCATTCGGACTGAACTGGAGCGGAGAGATCAACGACAGTCGGGTTTCCAGCTATAAATAGCAGAATGACAGGGGAAAAACCGACTTCCAGGAGGCTGATCCTTATTTTGATCATCATCACCTCCTTTATCAATCCATTTCTTGGAGCAGCAATAAATATTGCATTGCCAACAATCAGCCAGGAGTTCTCCATGGGTGCAGTAGGAATGAGCTGGGTAGCAATGGCCTTCCTGCTCTCTTCATCTGTCTTTTTGGTTCCTCTCGGAAAGCTGGCCGATATTAAAGGGAGAAAACTGATTTTCCTGATTGGGAACATCATTATCACGGCTACTTCCATCCTTTGTGCATTTGCCCAATCAGGTGGTATGCTCATCGGCTTTCGGGCCCTGCAGGGAATTGGTAGCGCCATGGTCTTTGGGACAGGAGTTGCCATTATCACTTCCGTATTCCCTCCCCGGGAACGAGGTAAAGCCATCGGGATTACGGTAACTGCAGTTTACATAGGCCTCTCGCTGGCTCCATTCCTGGGAGGAATACTTACCCAATACCTGGGCTGGCGCAGCATCTTTTACGTAACCATACCATTTGGGATCCTGGTTGTTTGGATCACACGGAAATATATCAAAGAGGAGTGGGCAGATGCAAAGGGAGAGAAATTCGATCTGCCCGGATCGATCATCTACCTCCTTTCCATGTCGGCATTCATGTTTGGTTTTTCCCGAATGCCGGAAACATCTGCCATCATTCTTGCATCGTCCGGACTTCTTGGACTGGTGGGCTTCACCCTCATGGAAATGAAGGTCAAATTCCCCGTTTTCAACATATTACTCTTTACATCAAACCGTTTGTTTGCCTTTTCCAACCTGGCTGCCCTGATTAATTATGCCACCACATTCGCCATTACCTTTCTTCTGAGCCTCTACCTGCAGTATGTACAGGGCCTGTCACCAAGGGATGCAGGAATGATTTTGATCACCCAGCCGGTCACCATGGCAATTGTTGCATCAATTTCGGGCAGACTTTCTGATATATATGATCCCAGGATCCTTGCCTCAACAGGCATGGGGATCATTGTCGGCGGACTCGTGATGCTTACGCTCCTTACCGAACAATCACCCATCTCATACATGATCCTGATCCTGGCCATTGTAGGATTTGGATTTGGTATGTTCTCATCTCCAAATACCAATGCCATCATGGGTTCGGTGGATAAAAAATACCTGGGAATTGCCTCTGCCACGGTGGGGACCATGCGGTTGACCGGACAGATGATGAGCATGGGGATAGCTACGCTTATTCTGCAAATATTTATTGGGAACAAGCCTATTTCAGCACAGTTATCCACAGAATTCATGACCAGCATGAGGGCCACTTTCATTGTTTTCGTAATACTCTGCACGCTGGGAGTCTTTGCCTCCCTGGCAAGGGGAAAAACCGATCATACCAGAAAGACCAGCGCAAAGAGAGTTTGAGCCAGGGTCAGGGATTATAATGGGATTGTCTGAGTATCTCCTGGTAGTTTCGCTCAGACATCACCTGGTGTACTGTCAGTTTTGAGTTGCGTTCTATATATGTTTTCACAATCTGCCTGCCCTGCCAAACAGCCGCCCTGCCAGGAGATTCAACAGTATAGTACCTGGTATTGGGTGCATCTTCAATCAATTTGCGGATCACCAGGGGATCTGATGAGAAGAGTAGTTTTTCCTCCACAAGGTGGGTCCACATCTGCTCTTCGTTGTTATAACACCACTTCATCTGATCTTCTGAAAAACCCATTTTCAGGTGCTCCTCCATTCCGGGGTACATGGCATCCACAAAGTAGACCAGCATGCCCTGGTAGATCATCCTGGCCAGTAGATTATCCAGGGAATCATTGTAGGGATAGATCTGGGTGGCCCAGGCGTACATCACATCCACAGGAATCCGTTCCGGAACCTTATTCCGGGTAATGTACTGCGGGGTACCCATAAGTCCGTAATAGCTGCAATCGGCACCCAGGTATTGGTCCAGTCCGACCCCCACGAAATGGTCTACTGTAAACAGTCCCTGATTGAACCTGCTCACATACCCCACGACCCTGGGCAGCACAGAATCGGGATAATGATAAAGGTAATGCCTGAATCCATCTGTCAATTGTCCGTTTATCTCCTCCATGGATGTAAATACCTTGTTGGTATAATCAAATACCTTCCTGTTTGTGGGATCATTGATAAACATGGACAGAAAGGAGGGATAACGCCTGGCAGATGCCTGCCCAATATTGATCACATGTACATTATAAATATCGAAAAAGTCACCATAAGTAGTATAGAATGGCCCTATGGCACCATTGATGGAATCCTGATCCAGGTCAAAGAGGGCTCTGTCGAACCGTTCCAACTGCACCACTGCATCAATTCCCGATACATCCACATCCAGGAGATCCCGCTGGCATCCTGCACCAAGAATGGAGATGCAAATCAGAAAAACCATTACACATTGAACAGGTCTCATCATAATATGTAAATTTGAACGTTATTCCGAAAAGACAAAAGTATTAAAATATGAAACGGATGAGACAATTATTGATTGTGTCAATTTTTTTTGGAGCCCTCCTTTCAGCAAACGGACAGTCCCGGATGAAATTCAATGTGCATGCCGACCCGCAATTTGCATGGCTCAGTTCCGATGAAGATGAGGTGGCTCCGGACGGCTCCATATTTCATATTCAGACAGGGCTTCAGATGGATCTTTTTTTCGATAAGAATTATGCATTCTCACTTGGCTTCGGGATCAACAACCTGGGTGGGAACCTTCTCTATTTCGATTCTACTGCCTTTATCTCCAATGAAGATACAATCATTGTTACACCTGGACAGACCGTCAAACATCATCTGCAGTACCTGGACATTCCCCTCGGACTGAAGCTAAAAACAGAGGAGTTGGGTTATGCCACTATCTTTCTGGAAATTGGTTTCAATCCAATGATCAATATCAATGCTAATGCCACCACTAAAGATGGTATATTAAGCAAAGAGAATATACGTGAAGAGATCCAACTGTTCAACCTGGGATATCATGCGGGAATCGGGGTAGAATACCGACTGGGTGGAAGCACTGCAGCCATTGGAGGCATACGCTGGACATCCGGGCTCACCGATGTAACCAAAAATGACAAAGCGAACATTACCACAAAAGTCATTTCCATCCACCTGGGAATCCTGTTTTGAACGGCCATGAAAATCACCCTAGCACAACTGAATTATTACATCGGGGACTTCGAGGGAAACCTGAAGAAGATTCTGAATGCAGTTCGCCGGGCCAGAGATCTGGGATCCGATCTGGTGGTCTTTTCCGAGCTATCCATCTGCGGATACCCGCCCCTGGACCTCCTCGAAAGGGAAGAATTCATAACAACTTGCAACCGGTATATTGAAAGAATATCAGAAAGCATCGATTCGAAAATCGGTGTGTTGGTGGGTGGACCCGAATTCAATAAACAGAAGGAGGGTAAGTTGCTATTCAACTCTGTCTTCTTTCTCCTGGATGGGAAGGTTCAGCAGGTCTTCCGCAAATCCCTTCTGCCCACTTATGATATATTTGATGAATACAGATATTTCGAGCCTAACCGTGAATTCACGGTGCTAGAATACAAAGGAAAACGTCTGGCGATTACCATTTGTGAAGATCTCTGGGATGAGCAGCCTTTTGAAAGTGAGTTTTCAAGAAGCAGACTCTACACCACCAATCCACTGGAAGAGTTGACCGGTTACAATCCTGATGTGATCATCAACCTGGCAGCCTCTCCTTTTGCTCACAGGAAGATGGAGGTAAAGCAATCCATATTCACCGGCAAAGCAGCCCGGTATGGACTCCCTGTACTCTATTGCAACCAGGTAGGTGCCCAGACTGAACTAATTTTTGAAGGAGGCTCATTGGCCATCAACAGTACAGGTGATGTGATCAAGCGGCTCGCATTCTTCCAGGAAGATTTTATGCTTTTTGACCTCGATGAGCTGGCCCGGGAAACGCCAATCCCAGCTGAAGGAGAGATCCCTGACCGGATCTCCATGGTGGCCGATGGATTGATTTGTGGCATCAGGGACTATTTTGGAAAAATGAAATTCAGAAGCGCCACCCTTGGCCTTTCAGGGGGGATCGACTCGGCTGTGACACTGGCACTGGCAGCGGAGGCACTGGGACCTGAAAACATGCATGTGCTTTTGCTTCCCTCCCAGTACTCTTCCAGCCACAGCATAGAAGATTCGGTACGGTTAGCAAAAAACCTTGGTGTACGGTATGATATCCTACCCATTGAGTCTGTTTTTAACCGGTTCCGTGATACGTTGCAACTACTGTTCGGAGAACTTCCTGAAGACATCACAGAGGAGAATATCCAGGCCAGGATCAGAAGTACTTTACTCATGGCACTCTCCAATAAATTTGGAAACATTTTGCTAAATACCAGCAACAAGAGTGAGACAGCCGTGGGATATGGTACTCTTTATGGGGACATGAGTGGTGGACTCTCGGTTCTTGGGGATGTTTATAAAACTGACGTTTATCTGCTGGCAAAATATTTTAACCGGGAGAAAGAGGTAATTCCGGAGAACATCATTACAAAACCTCCTTCTGCTGAGCTGAAGCCCGACCAGAAAGACACTGATTCTCTGCCTCCATATGATGAATTGGATGGAATTCTGGAGGCCTATATTGAAAAACAACTTCCCGCTGAAAAGGTAGCAGCTATGGGATTTGATAAGAACCTTGTTGGAAGGATCATCGGTATGGTCAATCAAAATGAATATAAACGCTATCAGTCTCCACCTATTCTAAGGGTATCCTCCAAAGCTTTCGGCGTAGGAAGACGACTGCCACTGGTGGCCAAATATTGACGTGAAATTGATTATTTTTTCTATTTTTGTGTGTTATTCAACATAGTACGACTAAATAATTAAAATACAATGCAGGAAAGGAACTACAATGCAGATGACTGTATCGACAATCCAAAATCTGTATTTACGGTACTTACCCCCAAAGAGAAAGAATTCCTGAAGCAAAATTATAGCTGCGCTTTTTACAAGAAAGGTGAGATCATTTTCAAAGAGGGTGACAAGCCCATTGGACTGATGATCCTGGCCGAAGGGAAGGTTAAGATCTTCAAAGAGGGAGTTGGTGGAAGAGAGCAAATCGTAAGGATGGCCAAGCCGGTGGGATTCATAGGTTACAGGGCCCTTTTTGCAGAAGAAAATCATACAGCTACTGCAGTGGCTATTGAAGATTGTGTCTCATGTATAGTCGATAAAGAGAGTGTTTTCAGGGTCATGCGCAGCAATGCAGAACTAAGCATGAGTATCATTCAGTCCTTTGCTTCCGAACTGGGTTTTTCACACGACAGGACAGTCACACTCACCCAGAAACATATACGCGGAAGGCTGGCAGAATCCCTCATTTTCCTGAAGGACACCTATGGTTACGAAGATGATAGTAAAACCATTAAGATCTATCTTTCACGTGAGGACGTGGCCAATCTCTCCAATATGACCACTTCAAATGCCATTCGTACCCTCTCAACATTTGCCCAGGAGGGTGTTATTGCCATCGATGGCAGAAAAATCAGAATCCTTGACTTGCCCAAGCTGGAACGCATCAGTGAACTGGGTTAGGGTATGAGGTTTCTGGGTTATATTTTTACTTACAGTCTCATCTGGCTGTTGCACCTGATGCCCGAACGTATCCTTTACTGTATTTCTGATTTCCTTTACCTTCTGATCCATTACATCGTTGGTTACAGGAAAAAAGTGGTATATGACAACATAGCAAAAGCCTTCCCGGATTATGGAAAAAAGGAGATCCGACAAACTGTCAGGAGGTTTTACCACCACTTATGCGATCTATTTATAGAGTCTTCCGTATCCCATTTCTATTCTGAATCAGAGGCCCTGAAAAAGATAACTTACCGAAATCCTGAACTGTTGAATGAAATGTACAGTGAGGGCAGACAGGTCATTGCCGTGACCGGACATTATGGCAACTGGGAATATCTTTCCACACTCGGATTGGTTACGAAGTATCCTATAGTTGCCATATTCAAGCCCTTGAAGAACAAATACATTGACAGGTTAATGCAGACAAATCGAAATCGATTCGGGGTTATTCCGGTTCCCATGAAAGAGATTGCCAGAAAACTGATCTCATTTCAAAGGGACAGTACACCTGCCATGAGTTTATTTCTTGCAGACCAACGGCCCATTTTTCATCAAATCCAATACTGGACGAATTTTCTGGGATTGGACACACCGCTCTACCTGGGTACTGAAAAGCTGGCCAGGAAACTGAATGCGGCTGTTGTATTTCTGAAGGTAAGAAAAGTAAAGAGAGGGAGATACGAAGTAGAGATTGAACAAATCACCGGTAATCCGAAGGATCTGGAACCTTTTGAGATCACAGAGGCCCATGTAAGAATCCTTGAAAACCTGATCAGGGAAGAGCCCGGATACTGGCTTTGGTCACACCGCAGATGGAAGCATTCGCATGAAAGGTTCGAGAGGGAACACGGCGATTAATGGCCATGTAAGGCTGCTTTAGCAGGAACGCATCCTCATAACTATTCCTGCAAATATACTCTTTTCACCCGCTCCGGAATGGATGTCAGTATTTCATAAGGGATGGTTCCGGCCTGATGGGCGAGAACGGTTACCGGTTGGTGCTTTCCGAATATCTCAACCATATCGCCTTCAGAAACTTCCAGGCCGGTCACATCAATCATGGTCATATCCATACAAATATTTCCTATGGTTGGAGCAAATATCCCGTTGATCCATACTTTCCCCACACCACTCCCCAGGTTTCGGTTCAATCCATCGGCATACCCTACAGGAATGGTGGCAATTCTGCTTTCACGGTCACTCAATCCATTCCTGGAATAACCTATGGTCTCTCCCCTCCTAACCGTTCTGATCTGGGATATACTGGTTTTAAATGAGCCGACTGACTGGAGGGCTCGTGCCTGACCTATGCCATGAAGTCCGATCCCCAATCTGACCATATCATACTGTGCTTCCGGAAACCTTTCAATTCCAGCTGAATTCAAAATATGTTTTTGAAATGGTACTTCAAGTTCACTGGATAGAAAGGAGGCAATTCGCTCAAATTTTTCGATCTGCTTCTCTGTAAATTCATCATGGCTGGATTCATCACTGGCTGCCAGGTGCGTGAATATCGAGGTCAACCGAAACTCCTCGTGCTTTAACCATGGGACCAGCATCTCAACTTCCTCTTCCTGAAAACCAAGCCGGTGCATTCCTGTATCCAGTTTGATATGGATCGGGTAGTGCTTTAAACCACGATAATGGATGATCTCATACAGAGCTTCCAGGTTCCTCAAACTGAAAACCTCCGGTTCCAGCTGGTAATCCAGCATGGGTCCGAATCCGGTCGGATCGGGATTTAATACCATGATGGGAAGGTGTATTCCTGCATTACGAAGTTCTACACCCTCATCAATAAATGCCACTGCCAGGTAATCCACGTTATGATATTGCAGTAAATTAGCAATCTCCACATTCCCACTACCATAGGAGAATGCCTTTACCATGACCATGGTTTTCACCCCTTCATTCAACAATGATCTGAAAAAATTGAGATTATGCACCATGGCATTCAGGTCTATCTCAAGCAAGGTCTGGTGAGTTTTCAGCTGCAGCTCTGCTGTGATTCGTTCAAATCCAAATTTTCTTGAACCCTTGATCAATATGGTCCGGTCCTTGAATTGGGTCCGATCCATTCTCTTCAGAAATTCCCGGGTATCTTTGAAGAAAAGAGCCGGGTCGGGGAATAGGGCCCTGTACTGCATGAGTGCCGGACCAATGCCAATGAATAGATCAATCCCTTTTTGGAAAAGCAGTTCAGCAATCTCTTTATATAATACCTGATCTTCCAGACCGCTCTGTAAAAGGTCGGAGAGAATGACCACTTTGCCACTTCTTTTATCTTGCTGATCCACCAGTTCAAGGGCAGCCGAAAGTCCCCCGGTATCTGAATTGTAAGCATCATTGATCAATACACTACCCTGGATACCCTGAAGCATCTCCAGTCGCATGGAGACAGGTTCGAGGTTCCCGATACGTTCAACAGACTTTTCGAAAGGAACACCCATTTCGAGGGCAAAAGTAAGGGCGTGAAGGGCATTCTCGATGGACGCATCATCGCCAAAAGGCAGTTTGAAACTGAACCGGCCTACAGGTACAATGGCGGTCAGTGATGTGTGTGAATGGTTTCTTTCTTTTTTGATATATTGGTATGTGGCTTTTCCGTTCAGGCTCCAATCAACAGTTTTTACCTGAAGATCCTTCATATAGGATAGAACAGAGGTGGATCCTACAACCTGGTCAGAACAGCAAATTACCCTCGTACAATCCCGAAACAACACCAACTTCTCCTTGAGTTTCTCCTCTATGCTATCAAAATTTTCCTGATGTGCGGTCCCCAGATTGGTAAACAATCCTATTTGGGGCTGAATGATCGCCTGAAGCTTCTCCATCTCACCCGGGTGTGAAATCCCGGCTTCGATGACAGCCAGATCATGCTGTGACCCCATCATCCAGACCGAGAGTGGAACACCCACCTGACTGTTGTAACTTTTAGGACTACGATGCACATTGAAAGGATTATTCAGACACTGGTAGATCCACTCCTTTACGATGGTTTTTCCATTGCTCCCCGAAATGGCAGCGACTGCACCTTCAAATGCCTGTCGCCTTGCCGATGCGAGACCCTGTAACCCCAACAGTGTGTCTTTCACCAAACAGAATCCAGCTCCAGGATAAGATGAAATTCCGGGCAAGTAAGATACCAGGAATGAACGGATCCCGCGGCCATAAAGGTCGCCGATGTAATCGTGTCCATCATGCTGATCTCCTACCAGAGCGACAAAAAGCGTTGCGTCAGAAGGAGCCAGGGTTCTACTGTCAATGGCAAGATCAGTGACGATGATGTTACCCTCTCCATGAATCGAGCCACCAATAAGATTGCTTATTTCACCCAGCGTCAATTCAAATCCCATGATTTATCGCCTCCCGACATTGGCTT
>JAUVKN010000163.1 GCA_030596245.1 Bacteroidia bacterium
AAATAGATATGATGAAATTCCAGTTCTTCACAAATATATCCCATGAAATAAGAACTCCAATATCACTGATTTTGAGTCCATTGACTCGCATTATAAACTCTAACCTGCCAAAAGAACAGGTAAAAAGAGATCTGGATGTTGTCTACCGGAATGCGACCCGGTTAGGAAAGCTAATTGATCAATTATTAGATTACAGGAAAATTGAGGCAGGTAAACTAAAGTTGGAACTCAGCAATGGGGATATTGTTTCTTTCCTTCGAAAAGTAATTTACCTGTTTAAGGAGTTGTCAACAGATAAGAAGATCAACCTTGAATTCTATTCTGTTCTTGATCAGATTCAGATGTACTTTGATCCTGATAAGATTGAGAAAGTTTTATTCAATCTTTTGTCAAATGCTTTTAAACACACGCCTGAGGGAGGTACCATCAGGGTAGCTGTATCTCTCACATACCAGATGGATCAGGATGAATCCGAAAACGGGAATGTGGCTACCGGTGACTATGTTCAGATAGTAGTTAAAGATACCGGCCAGGGGATTCCTGAAAGCAAGAGAGAACGAATATTTGAACGATTTTATCAGGGAAAGTCCCCGGAAGATCAAATAAACACTGGATCCGGAATTGGACTCTCCCTGTCAAGAGAACTTGTAAAGATCCATAATGGCTTGATCTCCTTTAAGAGCCAGGAAGGAGTTGGAACAGAGTTTACTATTCTTCTTCCGGTAATCAAGGAAGACTCAGACAAACAGGAAAAAAATGATGTTCAGATTATAAACGAGTTCAATCAGGACCATTCGGCAGAAGAAAATGTTCAATTAGCGGAAAGCCGGGTTGATAACGGAAACCCAATACTGTTGGTGCTTGAAGATAATAGAGAACTTCTGGAATTTATTATATCAATCTTTAAGGAAGATTATAATGTACTTTTTGCTGAAGATGGCGAGGCAGGATTGAAACTGGCCACTGAAACCATTCCGGATATCATCATCAGTGATATATTAATGCCAAAAATGGACGGAAAGAAGTTCTGTAAAGCAATAAAACAGGATTTCAAAACATCCCATATACCTGTCATACTTCTTACCGCCCTCTCTTCCAAACATCATGAAAAGGAGGGAATTTTAGTAGGAGCCGATGAATATTTAGTAAAACCTTTCGACCCTTCATTGCTGAAAGTCAGAGTAGATCAATTGTTATCGACACGTCGACTGTTAAAGGAGAAGTATAACCGTGAGAATATTCTCCACCCAGTTGAGAAAAGTGTAAGTTCTCCGGAGGATAAATTCCTTCAAAAACTTGTATGCATCATCGAAAATAATATTTCCGATCCCACCTTTGGAACCGTGAAAATATCTCGTGAGATTGGAGTTAGCCGAACTCAACTTTATAGAAAGATGGCAGCTTTAACGGATATGACTGTAAAGGAATTCATACGGAGTGTCCGCTTAAAAAGAGCTTGCCAAATGATTATACAGGAAGAATTGAATATTTCAGAAGTTGCATATAGCGTTGGATTTCAGCAGGTCGCTTACTTCAGGAAATGTTTTAAGGAGGTGTACAAAATGACTCCTTCAGAGTATATCAAGAGGAATTCGAAGCTGCTCATGGATAACGATTAATATTGACGCGGAGTTTTAATTAAAAGATGATTGAAAGAAAAAGATAGAGAAATATTAATCCGAGAATAGCCAGAACGGCTATTTGAAAAGTGAGTTTCCTTATTTTTTGATTTGAGCTCATCAATACCTGTAATGCCAGCACCAAATAAATCTTTCATAAAGGAAAGATTTTCAAAGCAATCAGGCATTCGCTTTCTTCTCCTTAATGGTATACCAATTTTCCAGGCCCATATACAACTGTCCCAAAATAGAGATGTAAAATTCCCGTTATTGTTGTTTTAACTCTGAGCGTCCGATGACCGGTTGAGATAAAAGTGTAATTTCATAGCTAATAACCATTTAATTCATCCCCACCATGGCACTCTATGTGAAAGTAATTGTTTCCATCACCCTCAAAATACCCTTTTACCAATTCAGGGATGCCATCGCCATTCAGATCCACGGGAATAGTTGTATATACGCTGTATCCCAGGTCCTTTTTCCAAAGGATTTCGCCAGGTTTTTTGTAACTGAAACTACCTTATTTATTGTATTAGGGGCACTCAGTGTCATTTGATTCCCCCGGCTCACCTCTCCGGGTAAACTGAATTGCCATGGTATCTTTCAGCAGCCTTCAGTGTTGCTTCCCAGAACTTTTTCTCCTCCCGGGGCCATTCAAGCACATACACATCTTCAGCATTCGTTTTTGGCAGCCACCTTCTCATCTGCTCCTTCACCATGGCATAGGCCGGATCATCAGCCAGGTTATTCCATTCCATCACGTCTTTCGAGTGGTCGTATAACTCTTCGCCTCCATCACTGTACAGGGTATACCGCCACTGTTTCGAACGCAAACTGTGATTGCCCCTGCCGTGGGTGGTTAGTGCCGGACGATCCCATTCAGCATCGGGATCTTTCATCAGCGGAACCAGACTTTGCCCTTCCAGCTCCAGATTGGGTTCCAATCCGGCAAGTTCGACCAGTGTGGGGTAGATATCCAGGAAACTAACCGGCGTATTGCATATCCCGGGCTTTATACCAGGAGCTACCATCATTAAAGGCGCCCGGGTGGATTCCTCCCACAGTGTGCTTTTGCTCCAGTGGCGCTTTTCGCCCAGGTGCCATCCGTGATCTCCCCAGAAGACCACAATGGTGTTCTCAGCATAATTACTGGAATCCAGTGCATCCAACACCCGTCCAACCTGTGCATCGATAAAACTGATACAAGCCAGATAAGCCTGCACTCCCTCACGCTGCCTGCCTGCTTTCGTAACCGACTTATAGTAGCTATTTTCAGTATAATTCAATGCTTTCTTCGGAAGATCTATCAGATCATCTTCCTTAATAAGGGGCATTGCAATAGTTTCCGGATCATACATTTCAAAATATTCTCGCGGCGCATGCCAGGAGAGGTGAGGTAGTTTCCATCCACAGGCAAGGAAAAAAGGTTTATCATAATCCCTGCCAAGCATATCAATGGTATGTTGGGTAATTTTGCCATCTTTCATTTCAGAATCGGCCACATCCAGTGGTCCCCAGTCAAAATTCCCATTGTTCAAGCCATTCATATTTGTCTCTGCAGGTTCTGCTCCATCCATGCCCTGTGAACGCAGGTTCGGATAAAAGTCATCCCATGAAGCGGGATCCGGGAATTTCCCATGGGTAATTTTGCCCACACCTGTTGAGTAGTAACCATATTTTGAAAAGTAGCGGGGAAGGGTAACAGCTTCAAATCCTACAGGGGACATTCTGAGCGCCTGCCTGTTTCCATAGCATCCGGTGGTAGAGGGGTTGAGTCCGCTCATCACACTGGCCCTGGAGGGATTGCAAATGGGAGCCGAGCAGTGGGCCTGTTCGAAAAGAATGGCACGCTCCGCCAGTCGGTCTATATTTGGAGTGATGGCATCCGGATGTCCTCCCATACAACCTATCCAGTCGTTCATATCATCGGAAATAAGAAACAGGATGTTATATGGGGTGGTATTTGGAGTGACCGGGGTGGTTTGGGGAATATGGTGGCCTGTAAGATGCTTTGCCTGCCAGTTCTCATATTGGTCCAGCACACTTTGAGGATTATTTGTATACCAGGCATAACCACCACGCCGCTCCTGACCAATTTCCGCCATGGTCTGTTTTTTTACGCCATCCCTGTCACAGAAAAACGGTCGATTGTCATCCAGGTCGTAAAACCGGGCCCAAATAGCTGGTGCATCCTTATCTTCAATCACTCTTCTGTCCTCTTCTCCCTCTTCGGTAATGGTATCCTCCACCCTTAATCCACTGATCTTAACCTTTTCAAACCATATTACAGCCGAGTGAACGGCATGTACAATCTCAGGAGAAGGATCATCAATACTCATCAGCAGTAAAACAATACCTGCCGATTCACCCCCACTTAATGATGGTAACTCGTAGGACCTGGCTTTTGCGGGTTCAAATGTATTTTCATCATGTTGGGCGCACCATGCGGTGAGTACTCCTTTTTGCCTGTATTGCGTTTTGAGGATGATTCTTACTCCCTTTTCAAATGCGCTCTTCGCCTTCAATACCGTGGCTTCATCTGCATTAATGGAGAATCGTTCACTTTTCATGCCTATGGCTTTCATGACGATCATGGCATGTACCATGGCATCGTCATTGTAAGTGATCTGGGTTGAATACTCTCCCTTTTCCAGTGGGTAAAACTGTGGCCACCCCCCATTTTTATATTGTGCTTCAATGATATAATCAACTCCTCTCAGAAATGCATTCTTGTAGGGTTCATGCCTGGTTTTACCATACACTTTTGAAAGAAACATCAACTCCTGACAGGTTGCTCCATTATCGATTGTGGCACCCTCACCAACCGGTTGAAGTTTTCGCAACTCCCTCTTTTGTCTTTTGGTCAAGATGTGGTGCATGGGGATATTTTTCGGCCATCCACCAATGTTCCGTTGATAGAGCAGCACATTTTCAGCCACCCGAACGGCTTCATCGGATCCGTACCACTTATCCGGCTGGTCATAGATCACCTCATCCCAGGAACGATCACTCAGACCTTCCTGTGTTGTTGGTGCCGGGCTCAAGGAAAGAGCGAGAAGAGCAAAAAAGAGAAGTATGATGATTCTATTCATCACAGGGTTTATTGGCTTATCTATTTTATTATAAGTTTCTGAGAAAGCATATCCCCTTTTCCATCTGTTACCATTACCTGATAGATACCGGGAGTAAGGTTCTGCACATCTATCTGTTGCACACCTTCAGAAGAGGTTTCACTGTATCGAAGTTGACCTAAAATGTCAACAATCCTGATGGTTGATTTTCCAAAACCGGAGAGATCTATCGAAAATGCTGCATCTGCCGGATTCGGATAGCAATGCAAAAAGCCCTTCTCTTCAACAGTTCTCTCCTTTACAGATACAGGACTCATGGAGATCACGTCGTGGAGGTACTCTTCCAGGTTGGTAAAGCCATCAGAATTCCTATCCCCGTTGCGGTCTTCAGGATCATTCGGGTTTAATCCATTTTCTGTTTCCCAAAAATCGGGCATACCGTCCAGGTCACTGTCCAGCTTCACACCGTATGTTTCGTATACCGGCCAGCTGCCTACCTCATCTTCATCATCAATGATTGCTCCGGTTCCGTTTTGTACATCACTGATTACCCTGGAGTCTACCACATCTCTAAACCTGGATGCACCTGCGTGAGCCATCACATTGTCATATGCGTCCTGGGCAGATTCGGTAACCATCGGCCCGGTGGAAAAGGGTTCTGTTTGCTTATAATCACTTTTCTCCAATGTTGTCCAGGTACCACTAAATGTGACCAGACTCCACTGGTCGGCAGGAATTTCTCCAAAAAACAGATTGTCATCATAGTATGCACGAAAATGTTTGCATCCGGCACTATATGCATACCCGGTATCATCAGAATCGGGTCCTGGCTTTCCATAATTCCCCACATAGTTATAACGGCACACGCTTTCTGAATCACCATCATAGCCTGGTCTTGAACCTTTCCAGTTGTAAATGACATTGTTGCGGAAATCAAACTGGAGTCCGTCAGGATCAAGGAGATAGCTGTTTTCGTCATAATTTCCCGGACGCGGGTTTCTTGATCGGTTATGGGCAAAGAGGTTGTGATGATAAGAGTATTTCGCACCATAGCAACCGCGTATCAATGCGCCATAGCTATGCGCTCCTTTAGAGTGGATACTGTTTTCCAATGCTTCAGAGATAATGCTCCACTGCACCGTGACACTGTCAATCTCTCCCTCATCGCCGGTAGAACATGAGAAACACTCATCTACGGACCATGAAGCCGAACAGTGGTCCATGATAATATGATGACCACGCACAATGGATATTGCATCTTCCTCTCTTCCGGCTTCATCTCCCAGTCTGGATCGAATATAACGCACAATCACATGATCACCTTTTATCTGCAAAGCTCCGTCCCTGAGACATATCCCGTCACCAGGGGCAGTCTGGCCCGCAATGGTAATATAATCTTTATCTACGCTAAGATTGCTATTGAGTTGAATTAATCCTGACACGGCAAATACGATGGTTCGTGGGCCAGAAGCAGTCTGAATACCATACCGCAATGAACCGGCTCCCCAATCCGTGAGGTTGATGACAGTATATACATCTCCGCCACGGCCACCCTTGGCATAAGCGCCAAAACCCTCAGCGCCGGGAAAGGCGAGAGTTTGAGAAACCAGCTGGTTCATTGAGGAGAAACCGACCAGCGTGATCAGGATAAGCACTTTTTTCATCTATTTACAATTTATTCATGAAGGAGGCAATGGGATAGAGATACACTTCAAGGTTGAAATCCCTTGCTTGCGAAGATCCCTTATTCCAACTCCTCATACATTATGCTGGCCAGGATAAATGGTCCTACGGCTTTAGGATCATTGTCCCGTTTTTTTTCATTGATATAGTATTCATAGGTTCCGTCCCTGTAAGGATCACCACCAAGTCCCGCTACCGCACAGACGGGTGAGATAACAACTCCGCCATCTTCCCGAACCACCATAAGATTGTCGAGAATACCCTCATATCCCTTTTTTGCATTTTTCAAATAGGCCTCATCGATATAACCCTTCATGACAGCTTTGAGCAGAAAGTATGTAAACATTGAGCTTACTGAACCTTCAAGGTAATTCCCATCCCTCTCTCCCTGGTCAAGTACCTGGTACCACACGCCTGATTCTTCATCCTGGACCCTGAGGATTGCTTCTGCCATTCTCTCAACGATATCGATCACTTCGGCTCTTCTGGAATTAGCATCAAGGTAGTCAAGTATATCCACCAGGGCCATTCCGTACCAGCCCATGCCCCTGCCCCAGAAATGTTCAGAGAGGCCGGTCTCCTTATTGGCCCATTGCTGCTCCCTGTTTTCATCCCATGCATGGTTGAGCAGTCCACTCTCAGGGTCACGCGCTTTCTCTTCCATCAGGATGATCCAGTTGGCTGCATCCACTAAATTTTCAGGTTCGTTGTACTGTTTTCCATAACGGGCATAGAATACTGAACCCATATAAAGCCCATCCAGCCACATCTGATGGGGGTAACGTTTCTTATGCCAGAATCCCCCGGCCTCAGTCCTCGGATGATTTACCAGTTGTTGCCGGAGGGTATGAATCACAGTTTCGTATCTGCCGTCACCGGTCTCTTCATACAATGTAAAGAGCATCTTCCCCGGATTGATTTTGTCGATGTTATAATCTTCCATTTTATAGCCATAGATCACTCCCTGCTCATCAATCATCGTATCGGCATAAGCCCGGGCATAGTCAAAATAGGCTGAATTCCCCGACTCTTTCCACAGTGCCAGGTAAGCATCACACAGAAGCCCTTTGGTATAGGCCCATTTGATTTTTTCTGCCTCCTCCATTCTCCACATCTCGGGATAATCCTGCATGATCGTTTCGGCCATTCTGACCGACCATTTCAAAGAGGGGGCAGTGGCATTTTCAGATTTTTTCTCAGAAGGTTGGCTGCAGGATATCTGCAGGGCAATACTGCATATTGTTAATCCAGCTATAAATGAGATTCCCGTTCCTTTCATACAGATCATCTGGTTAGTTGCTATAAATTTCTAATTCCTTATTAGTTTTAAAATATAGTGATTTGAACCGGCCGCAAACAGTATCAGTAGTCTCTGATATGGCATGCGATCTTCCCATTATGGGATACAAATGTTCCAGATCAAAGTCTGGTGTCCCTTTCCAGAAAAAAGGGAGATAAACCTATGGTTCATCCCCCTTCTACTTGTATGATCATTAACTATTAAAACTTCACAAATTTACCTGTTTGTATTCCGTTTCCTCCAAGCTTCATACGCACCACATACAGGCCATTAGACAGTATACCGGTGCTGATATCCAGAGATTCCTGGTTATAGAGTCTCTCACTGGCAACCAAAGCGCCTGTCAGGCTGTAAATCTCCACCATTTCCACCTCAGCAGAATTTTGGATCATTAACCGATCGCTGATGGAATTGTAATACATATTGATCTTATTTACAACATCCATCTCTATACCCGTATTATCAACGGTAATATTGATGGTGTAAGTCTGAGTAGTTACTCCATCCTCAGCGGTGACAACAACAGTTGCTACTCCACTTCCTGCTGCAATAAGAACAGTATCAGTGATGGTTAAAGTTGCATTACCATCTGTTGCTTCAGCAAATACAAACACTGAATCAGTTCCCAGTGGTCCATATGCAGAATAGTCAAAAACAGCGGCATCAAATGCGGGATTAAGCGTATCGAGGCTAGTAGTAAGGCTGCTTAAAGAAGCATCTGTTGATGGTAATGCCGCGGTGATAGCAACCGTGTAAGTCTGAGTGGTTACTCCATCCTCCGCAGTTACATCAATTGTTGCCGTTGCACTTCCTGAAGAGACATCCACTGCTCCTGCACCTGCCACAGCTGCACCTGCAAACGTTGGGGCAGCACCAACCTCTACTGAAGTTGTTCCATAAGGCACCTCCAGGGTATAGTCAGCTGTGCCTGAAGTAAACAGGGGTGAAAGCATTCCTTCATCAACAGTCAACCTAAATAATTCTGCAACACCAGGTGCTGTAACCCACCTTGGATCACCGATAACGCCACCTGTTGTTGATGCTGTAAGTGCAGGAGAGGCTGCATCCAGATATAGTGCACCGGCAGGTCCGTTACTGAACATGGGATCCGTTTCTGTAAATGCTGTTTCATAACTCCAATCCGCACTGTCTACCATATGATGCACTGAATCAACCTCAAAAAAGTAACAATTCATAACACTATCCGTAACATCATCACGTACATCCCAGATAAGTCCAAGTTGAATCGACGAAATGATTGAATTTGAAATAGTAAATGTAGAACCCACTGCACCATCTATATCAAACAGGTCATCCTCCCTTTCATCAGTTCTCCCATGGATGTTGCAATTTTCAATAATCACTGTTTTTTTAGTATCGGGAGAGTTTATTTGCAGAAAAGTTCTGTCAAAATCCACGAATGATGAGTTAGATGCTTTAAAATAGTTCACGGGACAATCTGACTTATCAAAATAAAACAAGCGGTAATCGCTTCCATGGAAGTCATAAAAATGAGAATTGTCAATAAGCACAGAATCCAGGAATATTCC
>JAUVKN010000249.1 GCA_030596245.1 Bacteroidia bacterium
ATAAAAGTCTGAATCGCTTCCTGGTCCGACATGTTCAGCTTCACTGCATCAACCTGCACATCTTCTTTCAATTGCAATCCAATGGCAAATCGCTGAAGATCAATATTGGTAGTGGATACAAGAACCAGGTTGCATTTTTTACGCGCAATTTCCCGGGCCATCGCCCTTCCAAGCTCGCCTTCAGCTCCTAATATAATGGTGTACTGTGTGCTCAATTTCTGTTCTGTTTTTAACATGACTCTATTATAAAGACCAATAATTCGTACAAAGGCTGCGTGAAACGTGAAATTTTTTTTGTGAAATATCCCCTGCACAGGTCCCTCTTTACTAATAAAACACAAGAAAAGTGCCAAACCCCTATTTCAACCCAGGTTTTTCTATCATAAAGTTCTATGTTTTTCAGCACTTTGCCTAATGCCAGACGCGGGGATTGGCAGGAATTGATGTGGAAATTTTAACAATGGAGATGTAGTTATTAACAAAGCGGAAAATGGGGAGCTTCAAAAGTCATATCTAACCCGTTACCAGGTGCTTTTCAAGCTGTAGATCGATCAGTTTTTCAAAATCTCATCCATTACATGGCTGGTCACCGCTGCAGTAATTCCCGTTGATGGACAAGTTCCTTTACCGGTAAGTTCTGAGACGATGGTCTGGATGAAGGGCATCTGGATATGTTCGGGCTGTATAGTGGTAAGGGTCTCCTGACTTTCACCATGGACTAAGGTGATGGGTTTGAAACTGAAGATGGAGAACTTCATTTTACCTGTTTCCCCGGTTACCTCCACCAGGTCCTTCGTGAAGGGTCCGGGTGTTACAAAGCTCCAGCCACCAGTGACCATGACATCATCGGGTAGCATAAGGGTGGCACCAATGGTATCTTCAGGTTCATAGAGTCTGCCCACATTGGTTTTTGATCCGGATACACTTACGGGATCCCCAAAAATGTAAAAAAGAATATCCAGTGCATGGCACCCCATGTCATGGAAATAGCCACCACCTGAATCTTCCGGGATCAAACGCCAGGGCAGCGCCTGGCTGTTAAAATCCTCCTCCCGGGCCGGGAAGTATTGCTGAACATTAATATGCAGAATCCTGCCCAGGATCCCTGCATCAATCACCTCTTTTACCTTTTTAAAATAGTCCAACGACCGCCTGTAATAGGCCACATAAACCGGGGTTCCCCTCTCTTCAGCCGCCTTATTGATGATCCTGCACTCTTCCCAGGTGCGTGCCATGGGCTTTTCAATGTACAGAGGTTTTCCTGCCTTGATTGTTTCAAGTGCATATTCCAGATGTGATCCGGGAGGAGTAGAGATATAGACGATGTGAACTTCAGGGTCACGGATCACATCAAAAGGATCTTTGTGCCACGAGGGCACACCGTGACGTTTTGCGTAATCCTCCGCCTTCTCAGGTGTACGGTTACCAACGGCTACCAGGCGTGAGTTTACAATCTTATTAAAGGAAGGGGCACTCTTTAATTCGGTTACACTCCCGCATCCAATCATGCCCCATTTGATGATTCGTTCAGCCATACCAAGCTAAGGTAGCGATAAATCGCTAATTCAGACACGGCCGGCAGAATTCCCTGCAGCTTTTCACCTCTTTTCCTGCATCCGACCATTGGTTCTTCCTGGTATTTTACCCGGGCAGCTTGTTGCTCTTCTGTTGACTCAGTCGTTTGCTGTGGCCTCGATCGTCTTCCGGGAAATGAATTTTCCGGTGCTCCAAGATATGTTTCTACTCACGTACCCATCGATTCTACGGAGCTGATACTTGCAAGCACAAAGCGTAAAGGTCTATTGTCATTCTTGAACAGTCAGCCAGTTTATGGCATTGTGCAACAGAATCCGGAAGGATGCATTATTATAAGCATGTTTATCATGTCCGAAAATGAGATACACTATATCAGATCTGTTGAAAGTATTGGTCCAGCCTACCAGGGAGGAGCAATCGGGATGGTCCGTTGTAAGCAATGGTGTAACTCCGTCAAGCACTGTAATATTGGAGTAACCCTCATCATGGATCTCAAAATTACTGATGCCAAGAGTCACAGGATGATTTTGGCTCATTACCTCCACTTCCATGTCGATACCGTGTTTGTAATCTGAAAGGAGGGAACTATCTGAAGTAAACCCCGGCATTACATATTTTCCTCCAACCATCTCTTTATACCCATCCCATTCCTGGAATGTGCAGATGGCGTGATGAAGAAAAAGTAAGGGTATTCCTTCCTCTGTTAATCGAATATAGACACTTGAATCTTTCAGAGGCATATCAGGAATAAAATCATAAAATAGCAGGAGGTCATAAGCTTCAATCCCGGTTGACTGAAGCAAATTGAGGGCATGTGGATGGGAGATGGAATCGAATTCAACTCCCTCCATGGAGTGGAACATGTCGAAAAATTCAGTTGTGTCGTATTCATGGCCTCCCATAATCAGCAATACTCTGGGAGTTTGTTTGCAGCTGATCAGACCAGCTACAGCAAGAATGAGTACGATACGGGATAAGTTTTTTGTCATGATTGTGTGTCTTATCTATCCTACAATATCTACTTTCCGACCGAAGGGTGAAATGGCAAAGCCGGCCAGTTTGAAATGCTGCAATCCCCATGGGATACCGATGATGGAGATGAAAAGCAGAAACCCGAATACCACATGGATAAGGGAGATCCACAATCCGGCGATGAAAAACCAGATGATGTTGAACAGGGTGAAGAGACAACCTGGCAATTCCTCTTTGCTCACTTCAAAGGTCCTGCCGAAGGGCCAGAGACAGAGGGAGCCAATCTTGATCAATTGGAATCCTAAGGGGATCCCGACAATGGTGGCCATCATGACCACGCCTCCCAGGAAATAGCCAATGGCGGTGGCGAGTCCGCCGAACAATAGCCAGATAACGTTACCAAGGAAATTCATGGATCTCTGCGGTTGGGTTTATCCAAATATAAAAAAACCGCCCCATTTTTCAAGTGAGACGGTGATAATGCTTTTTTAATGTGGATTTGTTCTGTTCCTATTCAGATGACGTAACAAGCACATTACGAAGGTTCGCAATCAGGCCAAAGGTAGTAATCAGGCTCTTGTTGGATGCTATTTCACTGATGGGTGCCACAATAAGTGTGGGTTTCACCTGTTTTAACTCAATGGATAGTTTTTTCAATCTTTCAAATGTTGTCAGGACGACCAACCCTTCAAGTTGATCCTGCTGATTTTCAAATGCTTCATAAAGAATGCCGGTGGAAGGATCAAGTTGATTTAAATAGATAACCAGCAGTTCCCTTATGTCGCTTTCCTGATCCTTGCTGAGCTCAACTGCAGCCATTTTTTGTTTAAGCAGGCTGCTTGTGAAATATACTTTTTCAATAAATGATCCCATAAGAAAAGCGGTGTGAACGAAAATCATCTCTTTTTCGGAGTTGTAATTCTCACTGTCAGCCAGCAGGCCGTTAAAGAGTCTTGTGATGGTATCCCTTTGCATTAATTTACCTTCCATATTCTCTATGGACCATGTGGCAAATTCAGATTCAATACCTATAAATTTGGACAGCTCCTGGGCGGCTGCAAAGGTGAGGAACATACTTTCATTGGCCTCTCCGTAGAGATGGTATAGAATGTCCGCCATGTAAATTCCAAGATTGGCTGCGGCAATGGGATAGGAGAATTTATAGCTATGTGCATTGTAAGGATCGTTGGTAAGCACATCATAGTACTCTGCATTCACCATTTCCAGGATGTTGAATACCTGTTCAACCCTGTTCAGGTTAGGATCAATGGCTTCAGCTAATACTATGTAAGCGTCGAGATCGAAAGTATCTGCTGATTGGTCTGGCTTCTTATTAGTGCCACAGGAAGCAATCAGAACGATTGAAAATACAATCGCCATTGTGATTTTCAAATATTTCATTTTCAGGTAAATTTTGGATTATACTGAATTTGAGGACGAAGATAGGCAAATAAAGTTTACGATTGTTGGTGAAAAATAAGAAAAGCTGCCCTGGCGGACAGCTTCTCAAGCCCTAAATCTAACCCTAGTGTTAACCTAAAAGTAATTACAAAGTTGTGTTATTTGTTTCACAAAAAACATGAGTTTTATCATATTAATGAAAGAGGGCATCTTTTTGAGACACCCTCTTAAAATATTAAAATGATAAATCCCTTATGAGCAGGATAAGATATATAGTTACTTAAACTTCAGGATTACAATTTTTTATGGATGTTCTCAGTCACAACATGACCGTCGAATAGTTGGATGATCCTGTGGGCCTTTTCAGCATCGTTGGGAGAGTGAGTTACCATCACAATGGTTGTTCCATCCTCGTTGAGTTCTGTGAGCAGGGCCATCACTTCGCCACCGTTTGCCGAATCCAGATTACCAGTTGGTTCGTCAGCAAGGATCAGTTTTGGGATGGTGACTACAGCTCGTGCTATGGCCACACGCTGCTGCTGACCACCAGAGAGTTGCTGTGGAAAGTGGTTTTTACGGTGACTGATCTTCATACGCTCCATCACTGTATCTACCTTCTTCTTCCGTTCGGATCCATTCATTTTTAGGTACAGCAGTGGTAATTCAATATTTTCATAAACGGTGAGCTCATCAATCAGGTTAAAACTCTGGAACACAAATCCGATGTTCCCTTTACGAAGGTTGGTCCTGCCTTTCTCCTTCAGGTTGGCTACTTCTGTTTCATGGAACATATAAGAACCACCCGAAGGATTGTCCAGCAGTCCGAGAATATTCAGCAAGGTGGACTTTCCACAACCGGAAGGTCCCATGATGGCTACGAATTCTCCGTCTTTTACTTCGATATTTACATTGTTCAGTGCAGTGGTTTCGACTTCGTCGGTCCGAAATACTTTTACCAGGTCAACAGTTTTAATCATTGGTATGGTTTTTTGTAAATGATGTGACTATAAAAAACAATAGATATGCCAAAATAAGTAAAAATCAGATAAAGAGCAATATAGGTATTTATGCTTCCTTGATAAAGTGTTCACTTTTGAGACGGGTATGTACGTTTTCGCACACCCCGTACACCCTTGGTGAACTGATATTCAGATCGTCACCAATACCCCGGTTCTACATAAGACGGATGCGGTTCAGGAATTGTTACAATATCTCGTTGCTTTCATTTCAAAGAGGTTGTCATGTTGTCCCATGCAAGCAAAGGATATTTATTCTTCAGGATCCTTAGCTTTTCACTCCTCTGTTTTACCATTTCACGGAATGCTTCGCCCTCATCCATAAGCGGTCGGTGGTCCACCATTTTCAATAAAGGTTCCAGCTCCTGTATGATATTACGGGCATCGTTGCTTAGAAGTGCCTGATTAAATCTCTCCCAAACATATTGGGAAGCCTGGTCGCTGGTATGAACCATGTCAGATGTATAGAAACGGTAATCCCGTAATTCATCCATAACGATCTCATAGGATGGGAAATAGAAGAGTTGGTCGGGATAGAGTTTTTCCAGGGCTTCTTGTGCCAGCAACAGGGTTGCTTTACTTAACTGGTTCCCATGGGCACCCTCTTTCCAGTGACGAACCGGACTCACAGTGAGTAAGATCTTCAGGTTTGGGTTAAATTCAAACAAAGATGGCAGAAAGGATTCATAGGCTCCGATGATCTCTTTGGTGGTAAGGCGTGACCTGGTAAACCGGGATGCAGGTATTTTATGACAATTGCATACTACTTTCCCGGTATTATTGTAAGTGTATACCCAGGCAGTACCCCAGGTGATGACCAGGAAGTGAGCAGTCTGTAACATCCTTTTTGCCACATCAAAACTGAGGTTGATCTTTTTCAGGGTGTCATCCCGGTCGGGAGATGAAAATCCGGTGTAGTGATCAAATGAGAACCACAGATCATTATAATGATCCAGGTCATTTTCAGTGTATGCTTCTCTTTGGAGCAACGCCTCTAATCCTCTCTTTACCGATTGGGGGTTGTATGTAACCCCGAAAGGATTGACACAAACCGGGAAAAGGTATTTCTCCAGCACTTTTCCAATGTTTTCGGTGAAGCAGGAACCCATCATCAGGATGGGTGATTGATGATCCAATTGGAAAGAATAATTGGGAATGGTTACCTCCGTAATCAATTTCATATGGTTATCAATTGATTCTAATTTGTCATATGTAACTTACCAACAGCTTTTTAATCAATAATAAACCAATCTCTGATTAAAAAGACTGATGGACGTTTCATGGGATTGGTTAAACTTATACCAACAACTAATATAACAGACCTCTCGGCAATTAAAACATTAAACTACTTAAAACGCTTGCTACGCCTGCAATAGAGACCCTCTGCGTCTAAAATTGGACATTCGAGCTCACCTTTAAATTGGACACTCAAATTATTTACACAATTAGTTAATAAACAAATAAAGGGAAAAAGAGTATTTTAATAATTATTGTTTATATTTGAATTTAGACAAAAAAAAAGTAAACAATATGGATACTCTTTTTCCCACA
>JAUVKN010000292.1 GCA_030596245.1 Bacteroidia bacterium
GAGATGTATCCCATGGAAGACAAACGAACTTTCGATTTGGGAAATCTTGATAATATTCTGGAGGGTAAGCACAGAAAAGGACACTTCAATGGAGTGGCCCAGATTGTAAGCAAGCTTTTTGAAACGATCAATCCTGCCAGGGCCTATTTCGGCCAGAAGGATTTTCAGCAGCTGGTCATTGTTCGACACCTGGTGGAAATTCTGAACATGAATCTGGATATTGTGGCCTGTCCCATCATCCGTGAAGAGGACGGTCTGGCCATGAGTTCCAGGAACATTCGTCTCAACCGGGATGAGAGGAAACTGGCACCCTTTATTTATATTACATTACAACTGGCCCGGGAGAAGAGAGGGTCGTTTTCGCCTGCTGAAGTAAAATCCTGGGTCATATCACAATTTGAGAAACAGCCACTGATGCAACTGGAATACTTTGAAATTGTTGCTGAGAAAGATCTTCAACCGGTTGTGTCCTGGGAAGGTCAGGTAAACAAAGTGGGTTGTCTGGCTGTTCAGTTAGGAGGGATAAGACTTATCGATAATCTTATTTTTGATTAACTTTGTACTGGTAAAACTACGGTCATGAATATTGAAGTTGTCAAATCGAAAATTCACAGGGTTACAGTAACCGAAGCCGATCTGAACTATGTTGGTAGTATCACCATCGATGAAGATTTGATGGATGCTGCTAATCTCATTGAAAATGAGAAGGTTCAAATTGTAAATATCAACAATGGCGAACGTCTTGAGACGTATGTGATCACAGGAAATAGAGGAACCGGTCAAATCTGTTTGAACGGCCCCGCAGCACGTAAAGTGGCTGTTGGAGACATCATCATTATCATCTCCTATGCTTCCATGGATTTCGCAGAAGCAAAATTGTTTAAACCTGCCCTTATTTTCCCTGATACGGACTCCAACAAAATAAACTGAACCCTCCTTTGAAAAAAGTCATATTCCAGATTCTGAAAATCGCCGGATTCCTGGCACTGGGAATTCTATTGCTCTTTTTTGCATTCAGGGGCGTTGCAATGGATGAGTTGGGGAGCACCCTCAGGGAAGCCAATTTCTGGTGGATCGGACTTTCACTCTTTTTTGCTTTTATCAGTTTTTTCTTTCGGGCCCGCCGCTGGGTATTGCTCATTGAGCCCCTTGGATACAAACCGTCATTTAAGAACACATACCATTCCGTGATGGTAGGCTATCTTTTCAATTTTGCGCTTCCAAGGCTGGGTGAGGTAACTCGCTGTGTAACCCTTGGCAAAAGAGAAAAAATACCGGTTGACTCCCTGTTCGGAACCGTGATTGCGGAACGTGTCATTGATCTTATGATGTTGTTCCTGATCATGTTGATTCTCCTGTTCAGCTGGATGGAGAAATTCGGTGCATTTTTCAGTCAGCAGGTATTTGATCCTCTGAGGCAAAAAATGATGGATAGCTTTGGAGGCACGGCTGTTTTCTGGTTGTTAATCGCCGGATCCATTGCAGTGATCATTCTGCTGCTTTACCTTTTCCGAAAGCAACTGGTCCGGTTTGTATTTATCCGTAAGATCAGCGATATCATCAGGGGGGTTTTCGATGGACTGAAGACCATCTATAAAATGAGACGTAAATGGGAATTTGTGCTGCATTCTGTTTTGATCTGGTTCTTCTATATCATGATGACCTGGATGGTGGTATTTTCGCTTGAAGAGACGTCCGGTCTTACTTTTATTGATGGCATGTTTTTACTGGTGATCGGCGCACTGGGAATGTCTGCACCGGTAACAGCCGGATTCGGAGCTTTTCACTGGATCACCTCAAGGGGACTCGTTTTCGTATATGGTCTTTCGCTGGAACAGGGGGGCGCTTATGCGATCCTGGCTCATGAGTCCAATTCCATACTTACCATAATGCTGGGAGCAATCTCCTACCTGCTGTTGATGCTGACACGAAAAAAAAACAGTCATAAACAACCGGCGGATTAAAATGTTGACTTACGAAGATATAACCGGGAAAATAATCACTATTGAGGAGGCTGAAAAACTCTTCACTCCACCATTCAGGAGGCGGAACAGGATCGTCTTCACCAATGGTTGTTTCGACCTGCTGCACCGGGGACATGTCTATAATTTGTCCCGGGCAAGGGAGATGGGAGATATCCTGGTGGTGGGACTTAACAGCGATGCGTCGGTGTCGAGGCTCAAAGGACCCGAGAGGCCTGTAACCCAGCAACAGGCCAGAGCCGAGGTGCTTGCTGCAATGGCTTTCGTTGATTTTGTGATCATCTTTCACGAAGATAAACCGCTGAATCTGCTCCGCGCTGTCAAGCCCCATATCCTGGTAAAAGGAGGTGACTATAAAGTGGAAGAAGTTGTTGGATACATGGAGGTAACCTCATGGGGGGGCAGGGTCGAAATCATTCCTCTTCTTGAGGGGTATTCCACCAGTTCTATCATCAAAAAATCTATCTGAACAGCTTTCCGTTGGTTTGATTAACTTTATAGCGACTAGATCGGGATATGGCTAAATCAAAATCGGTATATGTCTGTCAGAACTGTGGAGCTGACTCTGCCAAATGGATGGGAAGGTGCAATTCATGCGGTCAGTGGAACACGTTTGTGGAACAACGGATTCCTCAAGGACCAGTCCGTTCCTCGACCCTGGAAAAAGGAACATATGCTGTACCGGAAAGCCTGGATGAAGTGCAATCGGACCAGGTGACCCGGATTGATCTGAAGAATGGAGAATTCAACCGTGTCCTTGGAGGAGGGATCGTGCCCGGATCGCTGATCCTGATTGGGGGTGAACCCGGGATCGGTAAATCCACCCTGGCTCTTCAGGTGGCACTCAATATAGACAAAAATATCCTCTATGTTTCAGGCGAGGAGAGTCCTCAGCAACTCAAAATGAGGGCCGATCGCCTGGGTGGAGGGAATGGGAAATGCCAGGTATTGGCAGAGACCAGTCTTCAGGCCATTATCACCCAGGTACAACAATCAAAGCCACAACTGCTCATCGTCGATTCCATACAGACCCTTTTTTCAGAAGCAATTGAATCTGCACCGGGCACTATTTCTCAGGTACGCGAGTGTGCAGCACAACTGTTGAAAGTGGCAAAAGAGACCCATATGCCGGTGATCCTTATCGGACACATTACCAAGGATGGTAGTATTGCAGGTCCAAAGGTGCTGGAACATATTGTGGATACGGTGCTCCAGTTTGAAGGAGATTCGCACCACCTTTACCGGATCCTGCGTTCAAGCAAGAACCGGTTTGGCTCCACATCCGAAATTGGTGTGTTTGAAATGACCGGTGAAGGTTTGCGGGAAATTCTCAATCCGTCCGAATTGCTTATCAATCAGCAACCGGCCGACCTGAGCGGATCTGCCATTGCTGCCAATGTGGAAGGAATCCGGCCCATTCTGATCGAAGTCCAGGCACTTATCAGTACCGCCGTATACGGAACTCCCCAGCGAACTTCGACCGGGTTCGATACCAGGAGGTTGAGTATGTTACTGGCAGTGTTGGAGAAACGGGCCAATTTCAAACTGGCCAGCAAAGATGTCTTTATCAACATTGCCGGGGGACTCCGGGTAGACGATCCTGCCATTGATCTGGCGGTGATCTCGGCCATTCTCTCATCCACCGTGGATATCCCGGTGGACCCATTTACCTGTTTTGCAGGAGAGGTGGGACTATCCGGAGAAATTCGACCGGTTAACAGGATTGAACAACGACTGGGTGAGGCTGATAAACTGGGCATGAAACGCATCCTTATGCCGGCCTTTAACAGGAAAAGAATTGATCCTGCCAGATTTCACCTGGACATTATTGAGGTAAAAAGGGTACAGGAGGTTCCCAAAAACCTTTTTGGCTGATGACCGATACCAATCACATGGATCTTCCCCTTTTCAGTGACGATTTTAAACAGGGGATCACTCCTTACTTCATCCAGGCTCCGCAAATTAAGTCCGGAGCAGAATACTATTTTGAGACCGGTAGTGGCCTCAGGTACCAGGTGCTGTTTGCCAAGAAAAAGAGAAGTTACCTGGAAAATATTGTGAATTTCAGTGTGCTCAGTGAAGAGTTTGAAGATGAATACAGCGAAACAAACCGGGGTGAAATTTACAGGGTAATTGCCACCGTAGTGGAAATTATTCACATCTATCATAACAACCATGCCTATTCCACCAGTTATGAATTCAGTGGAGAATTCAAACAAGGCAACGAATCCCGGGGAGCCAGCATCCGCACATTGCTCTATTACCGCAAGGCAAAGGAGATCATGAATCCGTTCTGGGAGATTGAAATAATCGGGAACAGGGTGATTGTACACCGGAAAAAACGGAAAAATATCCCTTAAAAATCATCGTAATCACTGGTACTGCTGGTCTCCATGATGTTGGGACATTCCATGTTCACATAAAAGTCCAGGGGCCTTTCAAAATCATCCTCCTGGGTAATATTCAGGGTGGAGTCGGCATAAACCCGCTTTAAAAACTCAGCATAAATGGGCAATGACATATTGCCACCTGCCCCCATCCCCAAATAGTCAAAGTGAATGGAACGGTCCTCACCCCCAACCCAGGCTGCAGCGGTTAGCTGAGGAGCCAGTCCGATGAACCAGCCATCGCTCTGGTTCTGTGTGGTTCCGGTTTTTCCAGCCAATTCACCCTCAAACTCATATTTCCAGCGGAGTCTGTTGGCTGTTCCCGAATAGAATTCACCTTTGTAGCGCCCGGTCATATCCACCACATTTCTGAGCAGGGATAGCATCAGATAAGCTGTCTCCATATTAATGGCTTCGGCTTCAACAGGATGAAATGTGGCAATCACATTGCCATACCGGTCTTCGATGCGTGTCACATAGTTCGGGCTCACATATATTCCCCGGTTGGAGAAAGTGTTAAAAGCTCCCACCATCTCCTCCAATGAGATATCCGCAGTACCATAGATCATACTTGGAACCGGAGCAATATATGAGGTCACCCCCATTTTGCGCATGAGATTGATCACATTCTCAGGATTAAAATTCTTAAACAACCAGGCTGAAACCCAGTTATGCGAAGTGGCCAGTCCCCACTTCAAAGAGACTTTTTTGCCAGCAAAAATATTTCTTCCAGGGGCCCTCGGTGTATAGGTAGAATCATTTACT
>JAUVKN010000236.1 GCA_030596245.1 Bacteroidia bacterium
CAGAGAGCTTGGTGCCCTGGTATCACTCAATATGTTTACAAGCTTTGTTGGAACTGTGACCATCATGCTTCTTTTGTTGAAAATCTCAAATGTCTATTATAAAAAATCAAAAAAGTAAAACAATAGGAGATATTATCATGAAAAATTTACAAATCACAACAGCCATCCTTGCAATAATTATTGTAATGGGCTTCAGCCCTGGAATGACAGGACAAAGTTTAAGCGGAAAGCAAATCATTGAGAAGGTCTATAATCGCCCTGCCGGAGATGATCAGACTTCTGACCTGACCATGACGCTTATTAACAAAAGCGGATCACAAAGAGTAAGAGAGATCAAACAGTTCACAATGGATCTTGGAGATGTTGAAAAAAGCATCATGTTTTTTCTTGCACCTGCTGATGTTAAAAACACCTCTTTCATGAGCTGGACCTATGATTCAGACCAGAGTGATGACCAGTGGATATACCTGCCTGCTTTGAAAAAGACCAAACGAATTTCAAGCGACAGTAAAAGCGACTATTTTATGGGTTCCGATTTCACTTACGATGACCTGGGTGATCGCAAGCTTGAAGATGATACTCATAAACTATTACGTGAAGAGACCATAGATGGCAAAGAGTGCTATGTTGTTGAAAGTCTTTCAAAAGACGAAGATTACATGTATTCGAAAACTTTGGTCTGGGTAAATAAATCAAATTTTATAGGTGTGAAAAAAGAGTTTTATGACGAAGATGAAGACCTTTTGAAAGTTTTAGCCATCAAAAAAGTTGAGGAGGTATCTGGTATCTGGGTGATTACAAATTCTGAAATGAAAAACGTACAAAAAAACCATAGAACAACTATGGTATTAAACAATGTACAGATCAATACTGGTATGTCGGCATCCAAATTCACTGAAAGAATGATGATGCGAGGAATGTAAAATTTAAAGGAAAAATGAAAATAAAAGGACTACTATTGATTCTGCTTCTCAGTGCAGGTCAATATACTAAGGCACAAAATCTTGACCTTTCGGGTTTTGCTAGATCCTATGGAGGGGTTTTATTCAACAGTGGAGATTTTGGAATTGTACAGCAAACCCTCAATCTGAACTTTGAACAGAGAGGCAATAAAGTTGCGTTCAAGGCAAATCCAATGGTTTATCTATATGATGCCGACTCTCTTCATTTCAATATGAGAGAGCTTTACCTGGATTTGTATTTTGACAATTTCGATATTCGAATAGGAAAACAACAGGTGGTATGGGGAAAAGCAGATGGTGTATTTATTACCGATATTGTCTCTCCTTTGAATCTGACGGAATTTCTGTTACCGGATTTCGATGAAATAAGAACAGGTGTGATTGCTACGAAAGTAAACTATTACTTTGGTAACAGCACCCTTGAGGCAATCCTGATTCCGGTATTCACTCCTACGGAAAAACCCCAATCGGGTTCGATCTGGTACATTCAACCCGATTTCCCGGTAACACCTACCTGGGACTTCTCCAGGGAAACAATAACGCCAAGTCTTGAATCCAGTGAGGTGTTTTTAAAATACACAGCACTTACTTCAGCCATCGATTTTGAATTCATGGGGGCTTACACCTGGGATGATAACCCGACACTGCATATGCAAAAAGAATTTGGAGTTGATCCCGGCACCCAGCAGCCCATCCTTACGGGGTTAAACATCACCCCGGAACACCACCGTCTGACCATAGGAGGCGGATCTTTCAGTACTGAAATCAAAGGTGTGATATTACGGGGAGAAGCCGCCTACTATAATGGCAAGTATTTCCTGACCGAAGACCCCCTACAGCCGGATGGAAATATTCAAAAAGACTACTTGCATTACCTGGTGGGATTGGATTTTAACCTTGGACCGGTAAAGGTAAGTTCGCAATTCATTCAACAAACTATTCTGGATTATGACAACTATATCCTGAATGAAAAAACAGAAAATACCATGACTTTTCTGGCCCGGTACGATATGTTTCGCGAAACACTCCACCTTGAACTGTTCTCATATATCGGATTAACCAACGAAGATGCACTGATCAGGCCCAAAATTACATATGATTTTGACGATAGTTTTTCAATCCTGCTTGGTTCAAATATATTTGTGGGCGACGAGAAAGGGCGCTTTGGACAATACGGCGACAATTCAATGGCGTATATAAAATTAAAATATAGTTTTTAATCAATATAACTGCAGAATCCAGTCAGAAATGATATCCAGGGTTTCTTGATCGAAAGTCTCTTCAATCGATCCATATTCAGCAGGCAGTTGACAAATGTAGATTAATTCGGATAATTATCTTTACATTTCAAACATGTAAATCCCCGTTAATTTGATAGAGATAGGAAAATATAACCAATTGGTCATCCTCAGGCAGACAAGTGTGGGCCTGTTCCTGGGAGATGAGAGCGGTGAAGAGGTCTTGCTCCCCAATAAATATTGCTCCGAAAACATGAAGCCGGAGGAGATGATCAAGGTTTTCGTTTATCGCGATTCTTCAGAAAAGAAAATTGCCACCACCCTGACACCCGGAATCCTGTTACACGAATTTGCACTGTTGCAGGTCACTGCGGTATCGGAGGTGGGTGCATTTCTGGATTGGGGATTGGAAAAGGACCTTATGGTTCCTTTCAGAGAGCAGAGACAAAAGATGGAAGAGAATAGGTGGTACATTGTATACCTGGATCTTGATCATAAAACCGACCGCCTTTATGCCAGTAATAAGATTGAAAAATTCTTACAAAATGAGGAGATCCTTGTAACTGAAAATGAGGAGGTGAAACTTTTGATACTGCAAAAAACAGACCTGGGTTATTCTGCCATTGTAAACAATACCCACAAAGGGCTGATCTTTGAAAATGAAGTTTTTAAAGAATTGAATATTGGAGATCGTCTGAAGGGATATGTGAAGAAACTCCGTGAAGACAACAAAATCGATCTTTCAATTCAACCAATCGGGTATAAGAATTTTAATGATGCCAACAGTGAATTGATCTATCATAAATTAATGGAAAACGCAGGCTTCCTGCCCATCACTGACCACAGCACTCCGGAGGAGATCTATTCGAAGTTGGGGATAAGTAAAAAAGCGTTTAAAAGATCCATTGGTGCCCTGTACAAACAACGGAAAATTGAGATACAACCGGAGGGGATTAAACTGATTTCTAATGAAACCAGCGACTCATAGGTTTTTATTTTTCAAAAACCATGGCAGAAAATGGTGAAAACCATTTTTGACAATGCCGACAAATTGATTGAGTTAATTAAATCTGGAATACAAAGCTATTCTGCAGAGATAATCTCCTGTATGCTCTCTTCCAGGAGGCGGTTGAACGCTTCAGTGACATCCCACATCATCACATGGCCGGTACCTGAAAGGAGCCTGGCTTCAAATGAGGAAACATACTTCTTAAAGAAATCAACTTAGTTCTTGTATCTTGGGAGCTTTTCCGTGTAAGCCAGGTTTCTGTCAAACCCGATGTGCAATGCACTGTATCATAAACCCCAGGATTGCCTGTTTAACGCTTTTATCAGGTATTGTTCACCTGATCTCGCCCCTGTGCTTTTCTCAGACGGATGAAGCGTATTCAGACACCATTCGCCTGGAGGACATAGTTGTGGTGGGTAATAGGTTTGAAACTTCTTTGTCTGACAGGCCGGAGGCCATCTCGGTTTTGAATATCCGTCAACTGAAAACGCTATCCCCCATGAGTATGCCTGAGGCTATGTCGTCCATGCCCGGTGTGTCTATGCAGAAGACAAATCATGGAGGGGGCTCTCCATTTGTGAGGGGATTGACCGGTTACCATACCCTGATCATGATCGATGGTGTTCGACTGAACAATGCCATATTCCGATCGGGTCCCAACCAGTACCTGAATACGGTTGATCCGTTGATGATCGATCAGATCGAAGTGTTGCGAGGACCCGGGTCAGTAGAATACGGAACTGATGCCATGGGTGGGACCATTTACCTGCGGTCCAAAGAGCCACAGTTCTCAGACAGTGAACTCCAGGTAAAGGGAATCCTCTATTCCAAATGGTTGAGCCATAACATGGAAAAGAGTGGTCGGGCCGAGCTTCAACTATCCACTCAGAAGTTCGCCCTGCTGGCCGGAATTACCCGGAAAGACTTCGGAAACATTGTGGCTGGAGGGAACCTTGGAGAGTTGGATTATACCAGTTATGATGAATACTCAGCTGATATAAAGGCCAGGTACAAACTGGATTCTTCCCAAACCCTGAGTCTGGCATGGCAGCATCATAAGCAGAATGACGTGCAACTCTATCACAAACTAATTACCGGTGAGTACAGCACCTATGAATTTGATCCACAGCAAAGAGATCTGATCTATTTGCGCCACGAAGTTTCACGGGATAATTCCCTCTTTAACGGCTTCAGGTCAACGGTTTCTATGCATCAATCAGATGAAACCAGAAAAAAACAAAAAACCGGCAGTGAAGATTTTTTCACGGAACATGACCTGGTCCGCTCCTACGGGTTAACGTTTGAGGGTATGACAGTGATAGACGGGATTTGGGAGGGTGTTACGGGTTGTGAGGCCTACTACGACCGGGTTTCGAGTAGTGCGTTGAAAACCAACCTGATCTCCGGGACCGACTCCACCCTGAGGGGCCTCTACCCCGAAAAATCCAGCATCAGCAACCTTTCCGTCTTCTCCCTGCACACTTTTAAAATCAAGAAATTTGAACTGAGCGGTGGAATCAGGTACAACCATTTCATTCTTCGTCTGACAGATGAACAGTTCAGTGATCTGTCGCTACATCCATCTGCCCTGGTGGGAACCATCGGTGTCTCCTACCGGATATTCCGGAATTCAGAGATCTCCCTCCGGATCAATAACGCATTCAGGGCTCCAAACATCAATGACGTCTCCAGCTTTGGGATTGCCGATTTCAGATATGAGATCCCCAATATTGATTTGGACCCTGAAAAATCGTGGAACAAAGAGTTGGGAATCAAAACAAACCAAAAGTACATCAGTGGGGCGCTGCACGTTTATCAAAACAATCTGACTAACCTGATAACCAATGTAAAAACGACCTTCCTGGGTCAGGATTCTATTGATGGTGTGAAGGTATATACCCGGGAAAATGTAGGGGAGGCATTTCTCAAAGGGATAGAGGGTGAATTGCAGCTAAGACCGCTGAGGTATTTTACAATCAACAGTTATCTGGTATACACCTACGGGCAAAATGTTACCAGGAATGAACCCCTTCGCAGGATCCCCCCGTTAACCGGTCTGGTCGGGTTGCACTGGAGCATGATCAGGAATCTGGAGATTATCACCGAGTGGCAGTTTGCCGGAAAACAAGAACGCCTGAGCTCGGGCGATATGGACGACTCCCGTATCCCCGAGGGTGGCACTCCCGCCTGGAGTCTGTTTAATTGCCGTTTCAGCTACCGGATTGCCGGATTGCGAATCAACACAGGTCTTTTCAATATCTTTGACGAGGCCTACAGAACCCACGGCTCAGGAGTAGATGGTATAGGAAGAAGTCTGTATATCAGCTTGCTCTATACCTTTGGATAGGCTTGATTGAATCTTTTATGGAAGGACACTTATCATTATCATCACTTGACAGCACAGGGTCTACAGTAATTTCTCCAGGTCCACCGGAACCTAAAAATCCATGCAATGCTGCCTCCGCTGGTAATAGAATGTTATGAATTTCACTTTACAATAGTTGCGTCACCATTCCGGTTACCGGACCATTGGACTGAAAAAGAAAAGACATCTTAAGAATATGTTCAACTTTAAAAGTAATTTAGAATCTGAGAACAAGAACAATACCATGAAAAGAAAGACATTTTTGATCCGGTCATTTTCGACATTGGCAGGTATGCTAGCTGTACCAGCACCAAATTTATTAGCACATAATCCCTCCCAAGGTCAAAAAAACAAACCTCTGGTTATTTCCACCTGGCCCCATGGTATGGAGGCAAATATTGCAGCATGGGAAGTATTGATGCAAAACGGCAGGGCCCTGGATGCTGTAGAAAAAGGAGTCAGGGTAACCGAACTTGATCCTGATGTTACATCTGTTGGAGTTGGAAGTAATCCGGACAGAGATGGGAACATAACGCTGGATGCCAGTATCATGGATGAACATGGGAACTGCGGTGCCGTTGCATTCTTACAGCATATTAAAAACCCCATTTCAGTGGCAAGAGAGGTCATGGAAAAAACTCCTCATGTGATGCTGGCAGGTGAAGGGGCTTTACAATTTGCACTGGCAAACGGATTCAAAAAAGAAGATTTGCATACTGATCTCTCAAGGCAACATTGGGAAGAGTGGAAGAAGAGCCATGAATATGAACCGATCGGTCTAAATAACCATGATACAATAAGCATGTTGGCCATTGACAGTAAAGGAGATATTTCAGGAGCATGCACAACCGGAGGTCTGGCTTTTAAATATCATGGCAGGGTTGGTGATTCTCCGATCATTGGTGCCGGACTATATGTCGATAACGAAATAGGCGGGGCAGGAGGAACCGGTGTTGGAGAAGTAGTTATGAAAACCCTGGGCTCATTTTTAATCGTTGAATTGATGAGAAACGGACTATCACCTTATGAGGCATGTAGAGAAGCTGTGATGCGTGCTATGAAAAAAATACCTGGTGCTGAGGATCTTCCAATCTACTATATTGCTGTGAACAAACAGGGTGAGTTTGGAGCTTATGGCACAAACAGGAAATTTGAATATGCTGTTTATACAGAAAACAAAGGGAATACTCTTTACAGGTCGGATGGAGTATTACACTGAAAAATCTACCCTAATAATTTAATCCAGACCTCTCGGAAAACCTTAAAAATACCGCTTTTTTTTGGACATTTTCTAAATCGGTGAATCCCCCACTTCAATGATCATAAATTTCCCGGTTGGGGTTTGCACACCCAATGATGTCAGCTTCCTGCATAGCTGTTCCTG
>JAUVKN010000048.1 GCA_030596245.1 Bacteroidia bacterium
ATATCTGATTTTTCCGGCTAATTTACGACATTTTATGTCTGCGACATAAGAGTCGTAATTAACTGGCCCCCAGGGGCCGAATCAGGAGGTCTGAATTTGATTGTAAGGACAAGATATCACCAAGATTATTGCTAATTTGCAGTAAATCAAAGTATTCTTTATTTGATGCTTGTTTGATGTCATTTTTGTCGTGATCACACATGTCAGAAACAAATAGAATAGAATATAAGCGAGAACTTTCGAAGGCTCTTGATATTGAAAAGGAGGTCATTGCTTTCCTTAATTATCATGAAGGTGGTATTATTTATTTCGGGATCGATAAAGACGGATCAGTAATTGGAGTTGAGGATGTGGATTCCGACATGTTAAAAATCAAAGACAGGTTGAAGAACAATATCCAACCTTCTTGTCTTGGATTGTTTGATGTCAGGTCAGAGAAAAGTGGTGAGAAATACCTGATCAAGGTTATTATTGCCAGTGGGCCAGAGAAACCATATTTCAAGAGAAAATATGGCATGACAGAGAAAGGCGGTTTCATCAGGGTTGGCACTGCATCTGAACCAATGCCACAGAAAATGATTGAGGAACTGTTTGCGAAGCGGACCAGAAATTCACTAGGAAAAATAATCAGCCGAAAACAGGATCTGCGATTTGAACAGTTGAGAATTTTCTATGAAGAATCAGGCTTCTCTTTGAATGTAAACTTTGCTGCAAGTCTGGAATTGCTGGCAGACTCTGACAAGTACAATTATATTGCTTACCTGCTTTCAGACAGTAATTCTACCTCAATTAAAGTTGCCAAGTACGGTTCATTATCCAGAACTGATCTTATTGAAAACAATGAATATGGATATGCTTGTTTAATCAGGGCTGCTAAACGGGTCCTGGATAAAATCGAATTAGAAAACCCGACTTCGACCAGGATCACCTCGAAAGAAAGGATAGATAAAAATCTGTGGGATATGATTGCCCTTCGGGAAGCTATCATTAATGCATTCGTTCATAATGATTTCACTGGGGAAGTTCCTCCGAAATTTGAGATTTTCCCTGACAGGATTGAGATCACATCAGCCGGAGGTTTACCTGAAGGTCTAAGTCAGGAAGAGTTTTTCCTGGGATTTTCAGTGCCGAGGAACAAAGAACTCATGAGGATATTCAAAGATCTTGGAATGGTTGAGCAACTTGGGTCTGGGGTGCCAAGGATTTTAGAGAGTTACGGAAGAGAATGCTTTACATTTTCGGAAAACTTTCTCCGGATGGTTTTCCCAACTCAGAGTGGTCATGTCGGTGGTCAAGTTGGTGGTCAGGTAGGTGGTCAAGTTGAACATTTGACAGAAAGGCAACAAGAAGTTCTGGAGCTAATAAAATCCAATCCGGCTATTTCGAGAAAACAATTATCTGAGAGACTTGCAATCAATCCTTCGGCAATTCAAAAACACATCGATTCCCTAAAGAAGAAAGGCTTTATATCAAGAGATAGTGAAACTACCGGATATTGGATAATTCACATCTAAGAAGTTCCTTTAGGGTGTAATATTTTGAGTATATACCTGACTATTTCTGAAATAATTACCCAGTAAAAAAGGTAAACCCCTGATAATCAACGTTATCAGGGGTTTTTTAGTAGCGGGGGTAGGACTTGAACCTACGACCTTTGGGTTATGAGCCCAACGAGCTACCAACTGCTCCACCCCGCAATATATTTTTGGTAATAATGGTCTTGTTTAGAACGTGCTAATTCCTTAGCGGATGCAAATATACTCGATTATGAGCAATTCGCAAAATTTTATAGCTCTTCTGAAAAGTACGGAAATGAAGTTAAACGATGATTGGCTTCTGTCGAGCTTCGGTTCTTCGCAGCAGAGCTGCGAGGAGGATCAATTTGGAGGAGATTTTTTTTAGTTGGAAAGAATGGCCATAAGTTGCTGATAATTAGCATCATTTGGGTAGTACTCCACCAGCTTTTTTGCATGTATAAGTGCATCCTCATTGTAGCCGTTTTCCATAGAAATGGTGGCCAGACTATAAAGGATATTGCGGTCATAGGGATGGTTCTGCAGCGCTTTTTTCAGAATATCTAGAGCCTCATCCGGTTTTTGTTGTGAGTTGAGTCCAATGGCATATACATAGCTGTAGTGTGGGTCATCAGGATCCAGTCTGGCAGCATTTTCCAGGTACCCGAGGGCCTCTTCTTGCTCTCCCTGCCGCACCTTAAGCAGCCCGAGGGAATAGTGAATGGCAGCCAGATCGGAGTATTTTTCCAGGGCACTTTTCAGTGCTTTTTCTCCCTCGTCATCCCTGTTCTGCCTCCGGTACAGGTCTGCCAGGTTGATGTACGGCGCCACCAGTCCGGGTTCAATATCAATGGCCTCCCGGTAAGACGCCTCGGCCTTCTCAAAATCACCTGTATTCAGATAGAGGTTCCCGAAGTTGAGGTGGGTGGTGGGGTGATCGGCATTGATCATCAAAGATGCGTTGTACTCTTCCAGGGCGGCATTCAGGTTTTCTACCGATCCGGCTGGGATCAGGTTTCGGGGGATTGCTGTTAAGGAATTGGCAGCCATCAGTCTGACCAGTTTTATGGTATCCCGGAGTCTGGGAACAGCCAGATCCCTGATGAATTCTGGCTCGGCAAACTGAACCACAGTCAGTGTGGCATACCTGATCAGCGGATTCGGATCTGTGGCTGTTTGAAAAAGCAAGTCTGCGGTGGTCTGGCTGGGATAACCACCCAGCAATGAAATGGCAGTGGCCCTTACCATGGGTGCCTCTTCCCGGTCACCTCCCAGCCTGAGTAAGTCAGCATGGGCTTCAGGGTAGCGCTGACGCCCGGCCCAGATAATTTCCCCATAATGTTGTTTGTTCAAAAGGTCATCCCCGTACCATTCCCTCAGGTACTGGGTGGCCCACTGGGTCGATTTGTCATCATGGCATTGGTTGCATGCATTGGGTGTTCCCAGCTTGTCTGAGAGATCGGGCCTTGGGTTACGGATGCTGTGATCACGGCGTGGGTCCACCACCATATAGGTGCGTTCATGCATGTGACACTCAAAGCAACTGGCCCCCTCTTTCGCAGGATCATGAAAGTGGTGTTTCCGGCTTCCGTACTCGGTTGCCATGTGGCAGCGGTAACAGAGCGCATTCCCCTGAACGTACACCTTGCCACTGTGGGGTTCATGACAATCCTTGCAAACCACACCAGCCTGGTACATTTTACTCTGAAGGAAAGAGGCATAGACATAAACCTCCTCCAGGATCTGACCGTCGGCAAAATAGAGATCCTCTTCCAACAGCGAAGGCCAGTGTGTATCCAGCAGAGAACCACCATGATAATAGTCCTCTGTGGCTACTGCCCTGCGGGCATGACAACGGGAGCACATCTGTACCAGCTCGTCCGATTGTCGGGGTACCGACCGGCGGGCCGTCACCGAATCGGGATCGAATACCCAGGTGGCGTTGTCAGTATCTTTTAATCTTACCACCAGTCCCATGTTTGGGTAAACCTCAGGACTGCTGCCCGCCTCTACCTTATCGGCCCAGTCGATATGCTCAGAGCCTGGTCCGTGACACGCTTCACACGATACATCAATCTCCGACCAGGTAGTGTGGTATGCTTTTTCGCTGTATGAGTAGTTTTTATGCAGGTTGGTGGAGTGGCACTCAGCGCACATATAATTCCAGTTCTGGGTCACGCGTGTCCAGTGAAGCACATCATCAGGAGGGATCCGTTCATCCCGGTAAATATGGAACCACCTTTGTCCCCCCTTGTCAGCCGGACGGGTATCCCAGCAGATGGGAAGGCACTGGTAGCTTCCACCGGGAAATTCAATGAGGTATTGTTGGAGGGGCCTTACACCGAATACATAAGAAACTTCATAATCGGTCATTACTCCCTCCGGGCCTTCGGTATTTACCATGTATTTTCCGTCGGACATATAAAACCTGGAGGTAACCCCAAAGTGGGTAACAGTGACATCATCGAAGTTGCCCAGTACTGTCTCCTGGTTGACCGTATCCATGGCCATGTCATGATCCGATCCCTGAAACAGGTTGTACTCCTTTTCGTGACACTCCTTGCAGCTTTCCCTTCCCCGGTATTCGGCGGTATGACTGGTTTCAATTGAGGGGATATCGGGATTGCTGACAGAATCTCCACGTTTACAGTTAATTGCCGATAACAATACAACAAACACCAGAGTGGCAACGGCCAGCACTTTTGAAACATATTCCTTCTTCATTGCTAATCTACTCGTAATGTTATAATTTCAAATGTATATAAATTAGATAAATCGACTCTCAGGAGGCTTCTATTCAAAAAGAATCTATATAATTTTAGAGTTTAATACAAACTTCATGAAACGCAGGCTATTTATAAAGAAAGCTGCCATTTCACTTGCAACCTTTACCGGGGTTATGGTAGCTATAAGTTATCTTCGACAGTTTTTCCCAAGACTGGCCGGGAAGAAACGGCGCATTGCACTGGGAGATCCAAGGCAGTTCCCCGTTGACACCTATACCTTTATGGATGAGCACAACCTGTTTGTATACAGGGATCATGAAGGAATCAAGGCGGTCACTGCAGTTTGCACACATCTGGGCTGCATCCTTGAGAAAAGTACCGACGGATTTGAATGCCCATGTCATGGGTCGTGCTACAACAACGATGGTGAAGTGCTTTCCGGACCGGCACCCCGGGACCTTACCTGGTATCAGGTGAGCAAAGCTGCTGACGGTAAAATTGTCGTTGATCCCGGAAAATCAGTCCAGGCCGGAGATAAGCTCCTAACCACCTGAATATGGAAAGGGAAAGCAGCGGGAAATCATCAATGATACCAGATCACCCGGAGGAGGGTGACAGAAAAGAGCGGGTGGGAAAGATCACCCGGAACTTCTTTCTTCATATTCATGCCACCCGTGTGCACCTGTATTCCATGAAACCAACCTATACATTCGGGCTTGGTATCATCCTGGGTTTTCTCTTTCTGATCATGGTTTTCACAGGAGTGATCCTGATGATCTACTATACCCCCTCGGTGGAAACGGCATACCAGTCAGTGAAAGATATTGTCTACATCGTGCCAGGTGGGCGTATTATCAGGAACATGCACCGTTGGGCCTCACAGGGTATGGTTATTGTAGTCTTTATGCACCTGTTAAGGGTGTTCTATACCGGTTCCTACCTGGGAAACAGATCATTGAACTGGGTCATTGGTGTCGTGATGCTGATCCTTATCCTGTTGAGTAACTTCAGTGGTTATCTGTTGCCGTGGGACCAGCTTGCTTACTGGGCGGTAACCATAGGTTCCAATATTGCAGCCTCCGCCAGGGAACTGACCGACCTGCTGGGAATTACCAGTGTTATTGATCCTGGAGGTTTTTTGAAAAAGTTATTGATCGGTGGGGAAACAGTAGGACAGCCTGCACTATCCCGGTTTTTCACACTCCATGTGATCTTTCTGCCATTGTCCATGCTGGTACTTATGGGGGTCCACTTCTGGCGGATCCGAAAAGATGGCGGATTAAGCAGGCCGCTGAGGTATGCCGGGGATAAAGGAGGGACCAATAAATGGTATGCCTGGCCGGTGTTGATGTGGACCGAATTGGCCATCCTGATCCTGGTTGTGACGGGAGTACTTCTTATAGCTCTGCTGGCCGATGCTCCGCTTTTGGAGAAGGCCAATCCATCTTTCCCGGAAAATCCTGCCAAATCGCCATGGTACTTTCTGGGGATCCAGGAGCTGGTTTCCTATTCGGCTTTTGCAGGCGGATTGCTGGTTCCTCTGCTCTACCTGGGTTTCCTCTTTTCCATCCCATACAAGGACAGGGAAGATAAGTATGTGGGTGAATGGTTCTCTGGAAAGAAGGGACTAAAACTGGTCCTCCGTTCGGCTGGTTTTGCATTGGTTCTGGTGATCATCCAGCTCTTTATAATGGTTCGGTTCGGAGGGTTGAGGGATTGGATTCCCGGAGTCTCTCAATGGTTTGTACTTTTAATCAATCCAGCCACCTTCACTGCACTCCTGTTTTTCGTTGTTGCTGAGGTTACCCGGAAAAAAATGAAATCCACCCGGATGGCTGCATTGGTGCTTTTTACCTGCTCCTTTGTGGCGCTGGTAGTGTTTACAGTGGTAGGGATATGGTTCAGGGGGCCCAACTGGGAGTTTTTCTGGTCAGCCAGTCAATGGCCCATTCAATAGAAAGAGGTGATGAACGAACAGAGATATACATACAGGGTACAATGGCTTGTGCTGATTGGAGCACTCCTCCTGTTCCTGTTGCTGTTCGGTGCCTGGATCAGTGAAGGATTGAATAAGGAGTGGAGAACGCATCAAAAGGGATTCGTGGAGCTGCTACAGGTAAGGGCGGATTCTCTTGGTCATACTGAAGTCGACGATGTGGAACGGGGAATTTTCCAGTTGGAGCTCTCACATTTTAACACGGTGGATCGATGTATCTCGTGTCACCTGGGATTAGAGGATCACAGAATGGTCCAGGCTCCGCAACCTCATACCATGCATCCGGGGAGCTTCCTGACGGACCACCCGGTTCAGGCTTACGGTTGTACCATGTGTCATGGTGGTCAGGGAGGGGCCCTTGCCCTGGAAGATGCACACGGACAGCTTCAGGAGACCCATTGGCCCTATCCATTGTTGGAACAACCCTATATCCAGGCATCCTGTGGGAAATGCCACCTGACCATTTTCAACCATTCAGGACCCGATCAATCTGTGGAGATCAGCGGGATGGAGGTTTTCCTCAGGGGTAAAACCATTTTCTCCAGTGAGGGTTGCCTGGGTTGTCACCAGGCCAGGGGTGTCGGGGGGATCATTGGCCCCGATCTAACTCAGCAGGGGGAGAAGACCAAACACGAATATAGTTTCCAGAACATTAGTGGGGATCAAACCATCTCCAATTGGCTGAAAGAACATTTCAAGGATCCGGAAATGGTATCTCCTGGATCACAGATGCTTACGATTAATTTGGATGAGAAGGAGCTTGAGGCGCTGGCCACCTTTGTGATGGGACTTTCAAAACCCGATATACCAGTGGACTACTTCAGCATTGCTGCACTGAATGAGTTCAAAGGGAATAGGGACCCCATGGAGGGCCGGGAAGGTTATAGTTATCTCTGTTCTGCATGCCATGGGAAGGAGGGTGAGGGAAAGAACTACGAGGATTATGAGACAGGGATTCCGGCCATTGGCAATACCGATTTTCTGAGGGTAGCTTCAGAAGAATACATCAGGTTTACCCTTGAAAAAGGCCGGAGTCTGCGCCAAATGGGAAGCTGGGCCACCCGCGTATCCGGCCTCCGCTCCGGTGAACTTAATGGCATTACCGGGCACATGAAAGGAATAGTTGAAAGAGCGGTACATGAGATGCCTTTAAACTCCGGTGAAAACAACCTACAGGGAGAGCAATTGTTTGATCGGCATTGTGTGACTTGCCACGGGGAAGAAGGAAAAGGAGGGGTGGCTGTGGCACTGAACCAACAAGATTTCCTGGACCGGGCTGACAATGAATTCATTTTGAATACCCTGCTTCGTGGCAGGGGCAACACTGCAATGCCTGCCTGGTCAAATCTGGGAGATGGGGAATTGGGTGATCTTATCTTCTATATGAGATCATGGAGCAGGAATGGATCTTCCCCCGGAGAGATGCAGTTACCGGTTCCGGATCTGGAGGATGGTGCATTAAGATACCATTTCCTCTGTTCCCGGTGTCACGGCGAATTTGGGGAGGGAGAGACCGGACCAGCCATCATCAATGAGGATTTCCTGGATATTGCTGGTGACAATTACCTCTATGAGACCATTGCCAGGGGGCGGGAGCATACTGCCATGTTTGGCTGGTCTTCAGATGTGTACAATCAGGAGAAGTTGGAACGTATCGATATTGCCAACATTATCGGGTTCATGAGGAGTTCAGCAGAAGCGCCTCTTACCTATATTTTCGCAGGAAGTAATCCGGGCAGTCGTGAAACGGGTGCTGTCATTTTTAAAAAACATTGTGTGGAGTGTCACGGACCATCAGGTGAAGGAGTGAAGGGCCCGGCGCTTCACAACCAGGAGTTCCTGAGTGCCGCATCCAATGGCTACCTCATGGCCACCATTACCCTGGGAAGGAGTAGCACGGCCATGCCCTCCTGGGGATACGGTCAAAAAGACTATCCGGCACTTTCAGGAGCAGAACGACAGCACCTTGTAGCATTCATTCGATCCTGGCAACGCATCAGGATCAAGTATTAAGGGCACCTCTGAAAACTGATTTCTATTACGAACGGCTACAAAATGAAATAGCAGCGTTGTCAGACCAAATCTTTCCTCACAGTAGCTACGGCTACGGTTGCGGAATATTTTGCCTTCCGCCTTGCTATCTCCTTTTTCGCTCGTTCTCATAACAAAACCAGTTTTTAGAGGTGCCCTTGATCCAACGGTGGAGTCATTCCTTTACTTCATAAACGAATTCTCGCAAATTGTCAAATGGAGGGTAACCATTTCTATTATTTAACGTACATTGTAATAACCATTGACCCAGATCAGCGATGAGTTATAAAGTTTTTGTTCTCTATTCATATCCGCATGACAGGCTTTTCGTGGGGTACACCACCAGCCTGACCGATTACATGATCACCATGAATGTGATGGAATCTAATAACCCTTTGTTTGAGTACAGGCCATGGACCCTGATTCATATGGAGCTGTTTGTTTCGGAGGATGAGGCAATGGTCAGGGAGGGATTCCTGAAACGGGAGATCGGTCAGGATTATATACGCCGTGAGATCCTTCCCATGTTCGATTTCCAATAGCAGTTCTGCTATCTTTATTCTTTTATATCTTTGTGCCGTTACGGTAATCAATCCCAATGAACAATAAGCCTGAAAAGAAGCACTGGAAGCTATTTCATAAATTGACCAACAAATACCGAATGGTCCTGTTGAATGAGGATACATTTGAAGAAGTTGGAAATATCAGGCTTACCAGGCTAAATCTGATCGCACTGTTTGGGATTGTTCTGATCCTGTTGATAGCTATAATATTCTCTCTTATTGCCTACACAAATATTCGCGAATTGATTCCGGGCTATCCCGATGCTGCCATGCGCCAGAACATCCGCCAGAATACCATGAAAGTTGATTCTCTTGAATATGAGCAGGCCATCAGGGATCAGTATTTTGATAACCTGAAACGGATCATTTCTGGAGAAATGCCAGAAAACTATCTGAACGATACCACAGGGATGGTCGATGCACTGGAAATTACATTCCGGCGCTCATCCAATGATTCATTACTGAGACAACAGGTGGAAGCAGAAGAACAGTTCCGGTTGAGTGTCCTGGATGATGAGCATGTGAACAGAAACCTGTATGACATGCATTTTTTCACACCGGTCAACGGGATAATTACCAGGTCTTTCAATCCCTTGGAAGGCCATTTTGGTATCGACCTGGTGACCAATCCCAACGAATTAGTGAAGGCTGCCCTTGATGGAACAGTAATCATGTCCACATGGACCCTGGAAACGGGGTATGTCATACAGATCCAGCATGATCACGAATTGATTTCGGTCTATAAGCACAACGCAAGCCTGTTTAAAACGGTCGGACAGAAAGTGATTGCCGGGGATGCCATTGCCATCGTTGGAAATTCAGGAGAACTCACCACCGGGCCCCATCTCCATTTTGAATTGTGGCATGATCGCATCCCTCAGAACCCGGTAGAATACATCGTGTTTTAACCAATGCAGAAGAGAATCGCCATACTTGGTTCGACCGGATCTATTGGAACCCAGGCCCTGGACGTAATATCCAATTCTCCTGAATCGTTTGAAGTAGAAGTTCTGACAGCCCGGAACAATGCAGATCTTTTAATTGAGCAGAGCATGCGTTTTGCACCAAATGTCGTAGTGATCGGGAATGAGGATCATTATGAAAAGGTGAAAGATGCCCTGGTTCATTATCCCATCAAGGTCTATTGCGGGGATGAATCCATCTCCCAGGTGGTAGCATTTGATTCGGTCGATATGGTACTTACTGCCATGGTGGGATTCAGCGGATTAAAGCCAACCATTGAGGCCATCAGAGCTGGAAAGGAGATTGCCCTGGCCAACAAAGAAACCCTGGTGGTGGCGGGAAAACTTATCATGGAGGAAGCTGCAAGAAAACGGGTAAATATCATTCCCGTAGATTCCGAACATTCTGCCTTATTTCAGTCACTGGTTGGCGAAGGAAGAAATGAGATTGAAAAGCTGATCCTGACTGCATCTGGTGGTCCCTTCAGGGGAAGAGGTCTGGACTTTCTGGAAAATGTCACACCCGAAGAGGCCCTAAGCCACCCAAACTGGAGCATGGGTCCTAAAATATCCATCGATTCTGCCACCCTGATGAATAAAGGATTGGAGGTGATTGAAGCCCGGTGGTTGTTTGGTGTCACTCCAGGGCAGATCGAGGTAGTGGTACATCCCCAGTCGATCATCCATAGTTTGGTCCAGTTTATCGATGGCTCAATCAAAGCTCAGATGGGATTGCCCGATATGCATCTGCCCATACAGTATGCATTTTCTTACCCGGAGCGTTTAAAATCTAATTTTGAACGGTTCAGTTTTACAGATTATCCGGAATTGACTTTTGAGCAACCGGATACGAAAATTTTTCGTAATCTTGCAATTTCTTACGAAGTGCTGAAAAGAGGAGGGAACTGGCCCTGTATTATGAATGCGGCAAATGAGGTCGCGGTAGAGGCTTTCCTGGCGAAAAAGATTGGATTCCTTGGTATTCCTGATGTCATTGAAAACACCCTGGAAAAGTCATCTTTTATAAAGGCTCCGGTACTTGAAGATTATTTTAAATCAGACTTGCAGGCCAGGCGGGTCGCCAAAGAACAAATTTAGGCAGTAATGGACGTATTAATAAGAATAGCACAACTACTTGTAAGCCTCTCGATCCTGATTGTTATGCACGAACTGGGACACTTCACCCTGTCCAGGATCTTCAAAGTGAGGGTGGAAAAATTCTATCTTTTCTTTGATGCCGGTTTTTCCCTGTTCAAAAAGAAAATCGGTGATACAGAGTATGGGATTGGATGGCTCCCACTGGGCGGATATGTAAAGATCAGTGGAATGATCGATGAGTCCATGGACAAAGAGCAGATGAAAAAGCCACCTCAGCCATGGGAATTCAGGTCCAAGCGGGCATGGCAACGGTTACTGATAATGCTGGGAGGAGTGTTTGTTAACTTTTTACTGGCAATGTTTATCTACATCCTGGTCTTCTTCAGTTGGGGAGAATCCTATGTGCCGGCTGATCGTGTGGAATATGGATACATGTTCGATAGTACATTCGTTGATATGGGACTACGCAACGGGGATAAGATCATTGCCCTTGACGGAGAAAAAGTAGAGAAATGGAGAGCCATTCACCACGATATTGTAGTGAATGGAACTCAAATCATCCAGTTAGAAAGGGATGGAAAGGTGATGGATCTTCACGTGCCGGAAGGTATGACATCCCGTCTGCTGAAAATTCAGTTTGCAATGGAACCAAGGGTGCCATGTGTGATTGGTTCATTGGTGGAAGGAGGAAGATTGATAAAATCCGGTGCTCAGGCCGGAGACCAGTTCATAGCGGTTAATGGGGTACCCGTATTCTATTATGATGAATTTATGGAGCAGTCCGGCGGAGCAGAAAATACTCATTTTGAATTAGCAGCACTGAGAGGATCGGATACCGTTCAGATGCAGGTCACAACCAGTGAGGATGGTAAATTTGGGTTCTATAATAAGAACTATCTGGAGTATTTTGAACCTGTGGTTGTGAAGTATTCATTTGTACAATCCATTCCAGCAGGTATTAACCATGGTGTTGAAATTACCAAAAGCTACCTTAAGCAGCTCAAGATGCTCTTTAAGCCTGAGACTAAGGCGTATGAAGAGCTTGGAGGATTTATTAAGATCGGTAGTATTTTTCCTTCCACCTGGGATTGGCAGAGCTTTTGGAACATGACTGCATTTCTTTCTATCATTCTGGCCATCATGAATATTCTACCCATTCCTGCACTGGATGGCGGGCATGTAATGTTCCTGTTGTTTGAAATGATTACAGGTCGAAAACCGGGAGACAAATTTATGGAATATGCACAAATTGTTGGAATGGTACTTTTACTCAGTCTTCTGCTTTACGCCAATTTGAACGACATCATTGGATTATTTAATAAATAGACAAATTATTTAGTTATTTTTGTATTTCAAACCTTATAATCGAAAGAAATGGAAGCTTTTATAACCCTTGCAATAGGAGTGTGGCAAATTGTAGTGATCGTTTTACTTGTGTTACTAATGTTTGGTGGACGCAAAATCCCTGAATTGATGCGTGGTGTGGGTCAGGGCATGAAAGAGTTTAAGAAAGCCACTTCCGAAGATTCGGATGATTTGGATGATGATATAATTGATGACACTCAGGATCCGAAAAAAATCAAAGATGCCAAGGAATAATCTCCTAAAGATAATGAAGGCCTGTCTGTTTCGGTGGACAGGCTTTTTTGTCTTTTCTTTTTTCTTGATGGCCACCCAATCGTGTGATACCCTTCAAAATCAGGGTGGGGCAAGTGGAAGGATCATGCCCAATATCACTGGCGGTGCCGGAGAGGTTCTGGTGATCATGGACAATTTCAACTGGGACAATTCGTCAGGTGAGCTATTGAAGGATATTCTCAAGGAGGAGTTCAGTGGGCTTCCGCAGTCCGAGCCACTGTTTGATGTACTCCATATTACTGCTGGATCCTTTGAAGGAATTTATCAGTTTCATCGTTCCATAGTTTTGACGACCATTGAATCAGGGAAGGAACCCAGGATCCGTTTCCGGGAAAATGTTTGGGCAAAACCTCAGATCATGATCCAGATGGAAGCGTCCACTGGAGCAGAATTGAGACAACTAATCAGTGAGAATGAACAGCACATTCAGAGTTTTCTTGTTCAGTATGATCGCAACAGATTGATGACGATCTACAAAGATTCGAAGGATCCTGTTATTCAAAAGGAGATTGCTGCCAATCACCAGGTACAGCTTGCCATTCCAAGAGGGTACACCCTCGATTTCAGCAAGGAGGAGTATACTTCAGTCTCCATTGAGGCACCTGACCTTTCTCAGGTAATTCAGGTGTATGACTATCCTGCTAACGGACCTGAAGATTTAACTTCTGCCAACATTATTGAACAGAGAAATAACTTTACCAAAACTTACGTTCTGGGACCCAGGGATGGATCGTACATGACCATATCCCCGCTGTTTGAACCCATCACTTATGACCTGAAAAACCATGATATGGATGTGATAGAAATGAGGGGATTATGGGAGTTGGAGAACGGATTCATGGGTGGACCGTTTGTTAGCCATTCGGTCTATGATGCCAAGCGGAATCGAATCGTCACTGTTGATGGGTATATCTACCACCCCAATCTGAAAAAACGGGTTAAAATCAAGCAGCTGGAAGCAATTATCTACTCAATGGAGATTATTTAGCAGTAATTTTCGGTTCTGGATCTGCCGGAGGGGATATGGTTACCTGGTATAAAAAAGATTGGGCTTTTCAAATTAAAACAATGTGGGGTAATCCTCATCAAACCGTTTGAGGATAACTGTCATGATGGCTTCCCTTATAAGTTTTGATTTGTTTTTGATCTTATATTTCTCACAGTAGAGATTGAAGGCCTCCTGCTCCCTGTTGTTGAACAGGATGGTGGTCTTGTTGGTCCTTCTCAGCTTTTCGTCTTTCTTTTGCTCCACCTTGTGCTATTTGGATTGGTTTTGCCAAAAATAGCTAAAGCACACTGTTAAATGACTTCGGGGCCTCATATACAATTAACAATTTCCTAACATTGTTAATTTTTAGCGAAGCTTAAAACCACGTCGTGAGAAAATATACTGGAGAAAATATATTGAAGTAATTCTGGAAATATGAAGTTAAGGTGATTTCTGGTCCTACTCTTCTTTGAGGATCGCTATTAGCTCAGAGGGCTTGACAAGACCAAGAAACAATGAGCTGGCGAGACATGATGCCAGCAGCACAAAGAATCCCGGGATCCACCCTGGAATGAGAAGCGACAGATATCCTACGATAAGGTTGATGACCAGGAACCCAGAAAGCTTCAGCATTATATCCCCGTTGAGAGGAATCTTGAGCAGGCGTATCGATAGCGCCAATTGCAAAATGGCATATAATCCTTGTGAGATAAGGCTTGAAATAGCTGCTCCATAGGCCTGGTATCGGGGAATGAGAATCAGATTCAGTGTAACATTGATCACTACAATTGTTGCAGCCAGGATATTCAATTGTCTCAGGTTGTTATTGGCTGTCAGCAGGGTGCCGTAAATATAGCTGGTGGATACAAAAAGAAAACCGATCATCAGGATTCCAAATATCCGGGCACTGTAAGGTGCATGTGAGGTATACAGAAGATCGATGATCTCCTGCTTGTAATAATTGCTCGAGATGGCCAACGAAAGTCCGGCCACCATAAGCAGCGGCAAGGCTATCCTGACCAGTTCATTTACTGCCTGTTTCAGCTGGAGCATTTTTGAGAACATGGGGAGAAGCAACATGGCAAACAGAAGTGAAAACTGTGAGGCTGCATCGAAAATACGGAATGACTGTGCATAGATCCCTGCCTCTTCTTTCCCATTTTCGAGAAGTCTTTCAAGCATGACCGAGTCCACCCGGTTGAAAAGCGACATCAGCAGGATCAACAGTGCAAACGGATAACTCAGGCGAATGATCTTTAGGGAATGCCCTAGATTCAAGTGACTGATGAAAGAACCCGACCTGTAGCGGACGATCAGTGCACTGGTGATCAGGGTAAGGGAATATGAGGCAGTCTGTGCATATACAAACCACTCAATCTGAAAGGGTTCCCTGGTGATATTGCCCCACAAAAGCAATCCGGTGAACAGAATCATCAGGGTCCGATCCATAACCGACAGCAAACTATCGGTTCGAAAGTACTGCAATCCACTGATGTTGGTTCTGAAATATATAATAAAGGAGGCCAGGAATTGGTTCAAGACCAGCATCCAGAGCATTGCGAATTGTTCGGACGAATAACCAATGATCTTTCCTGAAATGAAAACCACCCCTGCATAGACTAGGGAAAGTGATAGTTTCAGTGGAATGATGGCTGCAAGGTGGTCCCTGAGCAGGTTATGGTCCCTGGCGATGGCCCGGTTGTTGAAGTTGTTGATGCCCATATCCAGCAGGATATTTAGGATAAAGGCAAAGTTGAAAAGAGAAAAGTAAAAGCCGTACATCTCCTCACCTACACGGTTCTGAACACCAACTTCAATACCAAAAAACCAGAAAGGTTTGATTAGCAGGTTAAGGAAGATCAGCAGGGCAAGGTTTGTGATGAATCGTTTTTTCAAATTCAGTCTATTTATTTTTTTATTCAATACAAATGTAATAAGTTCGCTCCAGAAAAGTCACAGACCGCTTTGAACCAGGAGATAAAAAAGAGAACTATTGCGGTTAATACCCGCCTTTTGATGCCGGGGAGATTGGACGGTATCGGCTGGTTTACATACGAGACGCTCAAAAGGATCACACTCGCACATCCCGAAACCCATTTCCTTTTTCTGTTTGACCGAAAATACAGCAAAGAGGTGGTTTTTGGAAAAAATGTGACCCCTGTGGTATTAAAACCTCCCACCCGGCACCCTTTTTTATGGTACTACTGGTTCGAATGTCGCGTCAATGGTTATCTGAAAAAGTCAAAACCAGACCTCTTTTTGAGTACGGATGGTTATCTGCCCCTCAAGTCAAAAGTCCCTTCTGTTGCTGTAATTCACGACATTAATTTCGAACATAGGCCAGGCGACCTTCCCTGGCTGGTTAGAAAGTATTACCGCCATTTTTTTCCACGATTTGCTCAAAAGGCTACCCGGATCGTTACTGTTTCTGAGTTTTCCAGAAGGGACATCATCAATCATTATGAGGTGTCGGAGGAGAAAATTGACCTGGCTTACAATGGTGCTAACGAACGGTTTCAACCTATCTCTGGGGAGAGGGCAGTGGAAGTAAGGAACGAATACACAGGCGGTTCACCCTATTTTGTTTTTGTGGGGAGCCTGCATCCCAGGAAAAATATAACCAATCTATTGAAGGCTTTTCAGCTATTCAAAGATGAGAATAAAGGAGATTATAAACTGGTCCTGGTGGGAGAGAAATTCTTCCTTACCAAATCTATGGAAGAGCAACTGGAAAAAATGAACAATAAAAAAGATGTGATTTTTACTGGCCGGCTCTCTCCTGAAGCGCTCAACGATGTGCTGGGAGCTGCCTGGGCCATGACTTTTGTACCCTACTTTGAGGGGTTTGGGATCCCAATTATTGAGGCCATGAAATGCGATATACCTGTCATTGCCTCAAAAGTTACCAGTCTGCCGGAAATTGCTGGTGATGCAGCAATTTTTGCATCACCTGAGAGCCCCGGGAGTATCAGGGACAGTATGATCAGGATTGTGCGGGAAGAGGGATTAAGAGAGGATTTGATCAGGAAAGGAAGGAAGCGACGGGAACTTTTTAGCTGGGATCATACTGCCCAAAAGCTGTGGGACTCCATTCAGCATGTGTTGGAGTCAGATGCTTAAATCATTTCATACGGACAGTATTGTTGAGGCGGGATGTGATGAAGCCGGCAGGGGGTGCATTGCAGGACCTGTTTTTGCTGCAGCTGTGATTCTGCCTCCTGATTTTCATGATCCAATGCTGAATGACAGCAAAAAATTGTCGGAAAAAACACGGAAGATCATGCGTAGTATAGTTGAAACAGAGGCCATTGCGTTTGGAGTAGGGATGGTCGATGAGAAGGAGATTGATCAGATCAACATACTCAATGCTTCCTTCAAGGCCATGCACAAGGCATTGGAGAAACTGCATCACGTTCCGGAGCACCTGATTATCGATGGCAACCGCTTTAAGCCTTTTAGGGAGATCCCCTATACTTGTATCGTTAAGGGTGATGCAAAATATGCTTCCATCGCAGCAGCGTCTATTCTGGCAAAAACCTACCGTGATGAATATATGGAGGGACTGCATAATCTTTACCCCGAATATGGTTGGAATAGCAACAAGGGATATCCCACGGCTAATCACAGAGAGGCGGTGCTTAAATTAGGGCCAACTCCTTATCACAGGAGATCCTTCAGGTTACTGAATGACCAGATGAGATTGGACTTTTCTTAAACATACTCTGGCGGGTTTTAAAACAATTTTACAATATTTGCATTTTGTATTGCAGATCGTTTTTTATCAAATCTTATAAATTAGTACACGCATGAGAAGAATAATTCT
>JAUVKN010000225.1 GCA_030596245.1 Bacteroidia bacterium
ATTTAAATTCAGATGTACGGGATATGTATCTTGTGTCAACACACCGGCATCTCGTCTGAGAGAATAGCAGGTTGCATCAATAATTAAACTTGGATCATTCATTGTGGCATTCAGATTCAGTTTTTCCATTCCATGGAACAATTCATCCTCATTGAATCTGATTTTGTAGTTCTTTTTACTCAGTTTCTGTGTAACATTTCCCCTGAAGCGTACACCTACATTCTTCCAAATACTATCATTGTATATGAAATCTGCCATCACATATTCATCACTGAAAATGTCACTGTTAAGTTTTGCCAGATTCACTTCGTCTATTAGAAGTTCAAAAACCGGAAGGTTTGAATCTTCGTCCCCAACCGGAACCGCAACCATCGTTTCTGTGAATTGGCTTTCATTACCCCAAAGATCAACTGAAGTAATTCGATACTGATACTCCTGGTCAACAGCAACTTCGTTATCAATGTAACGGGAAAGAGGATTAGGGGAATCATTCAGCAGTTCAAAACCGGTGCCGGCACTCTTTCGGTAGATATTATAACCTTTCATGTCCCCTTCAAAATTGGGTTTCCAGTTAAGAATAACCTGTGCAAAACCGCTAATAATAGCCGGAGCCTCCGGCAATACCGGTGCAGTAGTATCAGGAGATGTTTTTTCAACGGAAATTGCAGATATCAAGGTATTGCCGGTTAATCCCAGTGCTGTTACATTCAATTGACCATCAACGACCTCTGCCGGGAAAGAATAAACAATAGCATAATTGCGGCCAACCTGCCGGTAAATATCAAAATTCTCCAGGACCGTAATATCTTCTATTGAGATATTTTGTATGCGTTTGTCTTTCCAGTGATATTCATTTTCACAAAAGTGAAGCCTTACTGCATAGGTTCCGTTTTCAACATCAAACCGGTACTCATTAAATCCGTAAGTAGCCTGGTTATATAACCGCAATCTGCCTTCTGTTCCGCCGATAATATCAAAACCGAATACATTTTCCGGCGGATTCGACGAATTGATATAACCCGTTCCGTTACCGGGTGAATATTCCCGGTCAGGAAAGTAAAGGATGCTATCAGAACTGTTGAAATAAAAATCACTACTGCCGCAGTTAAAAGCAATCAGGTCACTTTGCGGGGGATCGAACAGAGTTAATGTCACATCATCAAAATATATTTTCCCTGTTCTGCCTCCCAGCTCAAGCAATACCTGGATTGAATCAATATCAGGCGGAAGGTAGAATTGAAAGGAAAGCTCACTCCATTTTGATTCATAAACATTTCTTGATTTTATAATAGCCGGAGGACTCTCTATCTGTCCGTTGTCCCAAAACCGGATAATCACATCCATTCTTAATGTGTTAGCCCCGGCCTTTCCAAACGCTGAAAAATTATAATATCTATTCACTTCCGGATCCAGATTCTGCAACCAGATGGCATGATTGTTTTCATCCGTTTTTTGTATTGAGATGGAATGATTTCCCGTACGGGCAATATCTTCCTCCCAGGCGTATAATATTGTGGCAGTTGAGGGTGGATGGTACCATGAAGAAGGTATGTTCCCCGCTCCATGCTCGAAAGAGGGATTAATGATCAGGTTTTGAGCATAAAGGGCTACACCCGAAAGAAATAGTGACGAGATAGTAATAAATAATCTTCTTAGTAAAAATGAATTTATCATCTACTAAAATTTTAACAAAATATGATCCTTATATATTTAACACACATTAGTCAGGAGCTACCCCTATAATGCTTCTCACTACCCCATTTTCCTGGTCGATCAGATCTGCAAGATTTTCATGCACCATGCTCTCCCCGGGATCCCCTCCATAGGTTACCTCCACCGGTCCTGTGAGAAAAGACAATGGTATATATTTTATGAATATTTCTCTGGTACAATGAGCTAAAAATAGTCATCATGCTTCATTTACGGGTTTAATAATTCATATTTTTGGGGTATAGTTTCAACAAACTGAGGCTTTAGCCGTTCAATAGATTAAATCTATTTCTATTATGCCCATTAATGTACCATCCAATCTGCCTGCCATCGGTGAGCTGAAGAAAGAGAATATCTTCATCATGGAGGAGAGCCGCGCCATTCACCAGGACATCAGACCGCTTCGTGTGGCACTGCTGAACCTGATGCCGGTAAAAATGGTCACTGAAACTGATCTGCTCCGTTCCCTTGCAAATACTCCCCTCCAGGTGGAGCTTGACCTGTTCCACATGCACGAACATGAATCGAAAAATACGCCGCGGGAGCATATGGAAGTCTTTTACAAGACATTCGATCAGATCAAAGATCAGCGGTATGACGGACTGATCATCACTGGTGCCCCGGTGGAGCACCTGGAATTTGAGGAGGTCGACTATTGGGATAGTCTATGCGAAGTCCTGGAGTGGAGCAAGACAAATGTGAGCAATACCATGCACATCTGCTGGGGGGCACAGGCCGGGTTGTATTATCATTATGGCATTAAGAAGTATCCCCTTCCTCAAAAAGCGTTCGGGATCTTTGATCATCAAATTACCGACAGGAGACATCACCTGGTGCGGGGCTTTGATGATCTGTTTCCTGCGCCACATTCGAGGTATACCGAAAACCGGCTTGAAGATATCAAACAACATCCCGACCTGATTCCACTGGCCTGGTCTCCGGAAATAGGTTCCAACATTGTCCTTTCAAAAGACAACCGTCAGATTTTCATCTCGGGTCATCTGGAATACAATCCGCTTACTTTGAAAAATGAGTATGACCGTGACATGGCCAGGGGATTGGATACAGCCATTCCCGAGAACTATTTTCCCGATGATGATCCTGACAGGGAGCCGGTCATTCGCTGGAGGGCCCATGCCAGCCTCCTGTTCTCCAACTGGCTCAACTATTACGTATACCAGGTTACTCCTTACGACTGGAAATAATGCGATGGGATTCCCCCGGTATAACAATGGGGGAGTTAAGGTGCATTTTTGAAAATCAGGATTTATTTCTCGATTTAATCCACCAGACAATTATTGAAGCTACCATAAGAGCGATGGAGATATAGATGAGTAGTCCTGAAAAAAATACTAATGAGACTATGAAAAAAAATTATAGCAAGAAGATTAAGTATTCTGGCAGTTCTCATTTTATAGGATTTACCGCTAATAGCCCTACCTAAATTAAGAAATTAGGGCTTAAATAACAAAAACCAGAACCGGGAAGAATCAGGTATCCACATCCAGGTTGGTGAGCCCCAAGATCCGGGCCCCGGTAACTACCTCCTTATAAAAATCCCTGGAAACATAGCCGTCTATTTCCGGATAGAGATGTGCCCGGTATGCAGGCCGGTACTGGATCATAATATTGACATAGGTTTCCAATGGCAGATGACCTGCGATCCACTCCATGGCTGCCATAGAACCACTCACATTGTTGGGCATCACCAGGTGACGGATCATCAATCCTTTGTAAATAATCCCATTCTTTTCAGGACGGGCCACTCCAACCTGCCTGTTCATCTCTATCAAGGCAGAGCGGGTCACATCAGGATAGTCAGCAGCATCATTTGAGTAAGTTGCTGCATGTAGTTTATCCATGTATTTAAAATCAGCAAGGTAGATATCCACAATCCCGTCAAGTATTTCCAGGATCTCCTTACGCTCCCATCCACTGGTATTGTAAACCAGGGGGATTCTCAACCCCTGTGAAACGGCCAAGTCCAGTGCTAATATCACATGTGGCGAAAAATGGGTGGGTGTTACCACATTTATGTTACTGCACCCTTGCTCCTGCAGTTGCAACATCATGGCTGCCATGTCCTCAATCTTGCATTCGGTCCCTGCCCCTTTGTGACTGATATCCCAGTTCTGGCAAAAAACACAGCCAAGGTTACAGTGAGAAAGGAAAATAGTACCTGAACCACCCACACCCACCAGAGGACGTTCCTCTCCGAAATGTGGGCTAAATGAGGCCACCCTTAATTTGGAAGTGGCCTTACAGGTTCCGGTTTCTCCAGCTATTCGATCCACCCTGCACTCCCGGGGACATAGTCTGCACTCCTTCAACATTTCCCACAATACTTCTCCACGCTTTCTGAGTTCTCCGCTCCGGTGCAGCGAAATGTATCCAGGTTTGTAGGAGATCCTATTCATTCTTCTGTAAAAGTAGCAAATCCCATATTGTTTCGCCCACTGTTTCAATTTCTAAAATTTGATTCTACCTTTAGGCTTTTGCCAAAACCATCAACTCATACCACGTACATGAAAAAATCAATCCTGATTCTCACAATGCTGGCTGCCTTACAGATTCTCCAGGCACAGCATGGAAAAGTCTATGACAATCTCTCCATGGAGAGTGCTATTCTGAAAATGGAACGAAAATTTGCAGTCTACCTGCCACCCGATTACGAATCGTCCGAGCGCAGCTATCCTGTGCTCTACCTGTTGCATGGATCGGGGGACGACCAGACCGGATGGGTGCAGTTCGGAGAGGTTCTGCATATTGCTGATAAAGCCATTCTGGAGGGTAGTGCAACGCCCATGATCGTCGTAATGCCTGATGCCAACAGCGGTAAGCGGGGTTACTTTAACGACCTGGAGGATGAGTGGAGGTATGAGGATTTCTTTTTCGAAGAGTTCATGCCTTACGTGGAAAAAACATTTCGCATCAAAAGTGAAAAACGCTACAGGGCTGTTTCAGGTCTCTCCATGGGCGGTGGGGGAACATTCATGTATGCCCTTCATCACCCAGAACTCTTCTCATCTGCCTGTCCACTGAGCGCCAGTTGTGGTCCTATAAACCGGGATGAGCTTGAAGAACATCTAAAGTGGATAGGCATGAAACCAGGTTCAGAGGAAAAAATGGAAGCCTGGTACAAACGGCATAGTGCTCTTGAACTTATCAATGATATGCCGGATGATCAGAAAAAGTCGGTCAGGTGGTTCATCGATTGTGGCGATGATGATTTCCTTTACGAAGCGAACTCCCTGGTCCACATAGCCATGCGTAAAAAGGAGATCCCCCACGAATTCCGGATCCGTGACGGGGGTCACTCCTGGACCTACTGGAGAGAATCGTTACCCGTGGTACTCTCATTTGTATCGGACGCATTTCATCAGCATTAGTAACGAACTCTAAAGATTGATAAAGAACAAAACCTGATATTTAAATGAAAATTACCAAGAACCTCTTTATGGGCTTACTTTCTGCCCTGGTTATCAACGGTTGCAACATCGGCAATCAGGCTGTTGATTCAACAGGATCGGGGATCCCAGTCATTTTTGACACCGATGCCAACAATGAGTTGGATGACCAGCATGCACTGGCATACCTGGTGCTTGACAGGCAAACATTTGACGTCATTGGCATCACTGTAAATGCCACCTGGGGCGGAGGAGAAATAGACGCGCATTACAAAGAGGCTGAACGAATCGTGAATCTTTGTGGTCTCAAGGGAGAAATCCCCATTTTTAAAGGCGCCAACGGCGGATTTACTGCGATTATGGACCACACCGGGGATGCTGAATTTGACGGATCTGATGCGGTGAAATTCATCATCGAAGAAGCCCGGAAGAAACGAAAAGAGCCCCTGGTGTTACTGGCAGTGGGGAAACTCACCAATGTGGCACTGGCATTGAAAAAGGATCCATCGATTGCCGACCGCATCAGGGTGGTGTGGTTGGGTTCAAACTACCCCGAACCCGGCGAATATAATCAGGATAACGATACCGCCTCCATGAGTTATGTGCTTAGAACCTCCGTGCCATTTGAAATGGCCACTGTTCGCTATGGAAAATCCTCCGGTACTGCTGCGGTGAAGGTAAGCCGCCATGAGATCTACACAAGAATGCCGGGACTGGGACCGGAAGTTGATGAACCAGTCACCGGTAGACACGGGGATAGTTTCACCTGTTTCGGAGACTATTCTGTAAACCTGTTTCGACATATTGAACACCTGGAAGATGGTTGTTACCGTTCCCTCTTTGATATGGCTGCAGCAGCCATTGTGAAGGATCCTTCGTGGGCGACCGGTGTTGAAACCCCGTGCCCGGTTTTGATCGACAATAAATGGGTAGAACAGCCAGATAACAAACGGTCTATCATCGTTTGGGAAGATTTTCTCAAGAAAGAGATTTTAGCTGACTTTTATTCAATCATTGAAAACCAGATCAGCCCCCCCAACGAATAGTTCTTGACTTGATCCCTCTTTTTTCATAATTTACATTCGCTTTATTAGTGTTCTAAATCCATTAATATTATGAAAAGAAGAAAATTTGTAACCATATCAGCCATGTCCGTACCCCTGATCAGTATGTTTCCGGCAAGTCTGTCTGCCATCACACGAGAAATGTTTAAAGGCAAAATCGAAAAACGATCTCTGGGCAAAACCGGTGAGAAACTGTCCATGATTGGATTCGGTGGGATTGTTGTAAAAGATGCCACCACCGCAGAATCAGCAGCCCGGGTAAAGGAAGCCATCGACCATGGCATAAATTACTTTGATGTTGCACCCTCATATGGCAACGCAGAGGAGATGCTTGGCCCCGCTCTGGAACCATACCGCAAAAATGTATTTCTCGCCTGTAAAACGGGGGAACGCAAAAAAGAGGGTGCCCGCAGGGAGCTTGAGCAATCTTTGAAATACCTTAAAACAGACCACTTTGATCTTTACCAGTTACATGCAGTTACCTCCCTGGAAGATGTAGATACCGTTTTCAGCGAGGGGGGTGCGATGGAAACATTCCTGGAGGCAAAGAAAGAAGGGAAGGTCCGGTTCCTCGGATTCTCGGCACACTCGGTTGAAGCAGCCATGGCACTCATGGATCGGTTTGATTTTGACACCATTCTTTTCCCATTCAACTATGCCACCTGGTATGCTGGCAATTTCGGACCACAGGTGATGGAAAAGGCAAATAAGAAAGGGATGGGGATCCTGGCTCTCAAATCCATGGCCTGGAGGCCGTGGGAGGAAGGGGAAGAGAGAACCAATTCAAAAACCTGGTACAAACCGCACACCGACCCGGAAAAGGCAAAAAAAGGTCTCCGGTTCACGCTGTCACATCCCGTTACAGCAGCGATACCTCCCGGACATGAAGATCTCTTTTCAATGGCTTTAAAACTTGCAAAGGATTTTAAACCCATGGACAAACAAGAGATCGTAGAGATCAAAGAAAAAGGAATGAATACCAATCCCTTATTCAGTTATCCCATGAAGGCCTGATA
>JAUVKN010000272.1 GCA_030596245.1 Bacteroidia bacterium
GGGTGGCTAAATCGTGCACTGCACCCATGAAGATACTACCCAGGAAGACCCAGAGAAAAGCAGGCAACCATCCCCAGATGATCCCGATGGCGGGTCCGACAATGGGGCCTAATCCGGCAATGGTGGTGAAGTGATGCCCAAAGATGATGTGTGGTTTTGTGGGTACAAAATCAATCCCATCCTGAAACTCATGTGAGGGCATAACCCGGGAAGAGGAGAGCTGGAGGATTTTCCGTCCCAGATACCTTCCATATAATCGGTAAGCAAGCAAGTAACCAACAATGGCAATAATGACCAGTATCAAGCTGTTCATGATCGCCTAAGATAATAGTTTTACCTCAAAATCCCCTCGAATACCTATCCTCTCTCCAACGATAACAGCGCAACCTGAAATTTCTGAAATCCGGGAAAACTTGTCAAGCACCGGCTCGATATCATCCTGATGAGAAACCATATTTGCAAGTGAAGTTGCCCAGGCATCGGCGAGTGGGGTACTTTTTGAAATCACGGTGACTGCATCTGCTCTCCCCTGACTGAATGAATGCCCCATGGTCCCCGATGATGTACAAATCCCCCATTGGCCCGGGGGAATAACGAATGCCATCTTATCCGACAGTGGGGAGCTGCCTGCATGGATTACGGAGACCGCATCGGATTCAATATTCAGGAAAAGATCTCCTCCATTTTCCACAACCACCTCCCTAAGCCCATAACTTTGAATCAATTGTATACCAATGCGTTCTGCAAACATTCCTGCCACAGAACTCATGGGACCTGTCCCGGATTGAATTCCACACTCTATCATGGATAGAATTTCATAAGGCACACCCTTGGCGAGGGAACTATTATTTCCCGCCACTTGCTCTTCTTCAGCTGCAGGAAAATAAAAAGGTTCAAGGGATGTCCCGAAAAGGGGATATTTTTCTGAAAAATCGAGCAAAAGGTTTCGGAGCCTGACCAACTCCTCAAAGGCGGTGTTCATCATTTCTCTCCTGAAGTCGTCATGCGGCACTCCAATCAGCAGGTCCGATTCATGGAGGTTTGATGGGAAGAACCGGAATCGCTCCTGGTTCATATCCCCCCGGTATAGTCTGGGTTCGTACAATCAGTTCACTCCAAAGTTTAACTCAAAAAGCTGCAGTGGGCAAGCCTTGATGCAGAGCTCACATGCAACACATTTTTCGGGAAAAAACAGAAGTCTCCTGGTGGAGGGATCCATCTCCAGGGCACCCGGAAAACAGACCGATGAACAAGCTCCGCAATGGATACAGGCTGCTTCGTTGAACAGGATGGTCTTAACAACAGGTGAGATCTCAACATGTTTGCTCTCCAGGTAGGCCATTGCGTCGGCCACATTTCCTTCCAGTCCGATCATCTCAATCAACAGGTGTCCCTCTTTGCCATGCGTAATATCGGCATTCAGGATATTGATCAACACGTCATACTCTTTTATCAGGGTATATGTGACAGGCTCATTGACCGTACCTGCAGGAAACCGCAGTACCATCCGCTTTTTAGTCTGGTTCATATGTAACTAATCATTATGTTCAATTAAAACACTATCTGATTTCCAGCGAATTTAGCCCTTTTCCCTTTGGGAATAATTCCACCGGTTCAGAGAGTTGAAAATTGCCTTCGATGATCTGTTTTTTAAGTATGTCAGCTATCTCCCTGGCCTTGTATAGGCTGGAGAGTGATGCTGTTTTGATCTTCTTCTGATTCAGTTTGATCTCTCCTGACATCAGTTCTTCATAGGTGGTCCGGCCCAATTCCGGATGGTCAGGGTCTCCGTAATCGAGAATACGTGTAGTGATCTGGTCATTCCTGATCATGACCCGGGCAGCCATCTCTTCATCCAGAACAGGGATTGGTATTCCTATCCCTACAAACATGGAAACCCCATACTTCTCATAATATGCGGCTTTGATGAATGCTGGATTCATGCCTGATGCATCACCGATAACTGCCAGGGTGGCTGCATTTGAAACAGGCACCCCATGTTCATTTACTTCCGCATCGGTTTTAAATTGAGTGCCATGCCAGCTCACATAGCCGGTTGTCCCACCCAAAAAAATGCGGGTCCCCATACCAATGGTCCTCATCTCCGGGTCATTGAGCAACGGACTCAATTCGCCCGATGTGCTGTAGTTAGCATTGCCCAATTTTGGCAGCAGACTTCCCATGTAGGTATATTTAATTCGGTTGGAACCATTGACAGCTACCGGATAATTCTGGTATGCATTCCGGGGATTGAACATGATCATCTCATTGATATTTTCCCGGTTGATGGTCGTATGTATATTCTTCAATGGATAGCAGTCAGTTCCCTTCGCATGGGCAATCAGTTCCACATCTTTTCCTGCAATCAGCTCTTCTATGATATGGGCACCTCCGTAGGTTGGATCTTCGAGATGGGTTTCTGTGGCCCCGATATAGAGATCAACAGCAGCAATACCTGTGAATACCGGAACTCCATTCAATGTGGCTTTTTCCATCCTGATGGGTGGATTGGCATGTCCGGTGTTGATGAACATACCGGATGAGCACATCGGACCAAAGGTGGCTGTGGTTACTACATCCACCTTCCGGACAATCTCTGCCGGAGATTGGCTCTTTCCCATGGCAGAGACCTCCTCGGCGGTCAGCACCACCGCTTCTTCTCTCTTTATTTTATCATTGATCTCCTGGAAAGTTTTTTGTATTGACATATTTTCTCCTGTTAAAAAATGACACTCCTATTAAATGCTTGCAAATTCAACCGACCCGATCCATCCTTCCCGACCATCAATAACGCGAATGTTCTGCCACTCCGACACCTCCTCCTTCACCTTAACTTTTGTGCCTTCATGAAGGATAAAGAGCTCAGTTCCTGAGTCACTGGGCGAGCTCCTCACCACCACCGATGGAGATAGAATAATACCTTCCTCAGGACTAATGATGTTACGGTGACTGGAGAGCGCCGAAAAAAATGTTACCACAAAGAGTAACAGCCCAAACAGTGCACTGAAAAACCCTGCCTTTTTGAACAATAGCCTGCGGGAAAACAGATAGATCAGGATACTTCCCACGAGAATCATAAAGAGAATAATGGACAGGATGCTCCAGGTTCTCTCTGATAAGCTTTGTGCCAGTACCCGCAACCAGGTTCTTAAAAAAAGTTCCGGAACCTGTTCAAAGGTGTCTACACGATACCGGGACACAAAATCCAGATTGTGCCTGGCATCCTCATGAGACGGATCCAGCTTCAAACTCTTTTCAAAATAAAGAATGGCATAGCCAATACTGTTGGATCGGAAGGCTGCGTTACCCATGTTATAATAGAGTCCGGGTGATTCAAATCCTGCATCGCTTATCCCCTTGTAATCAGCAAGAGCCAACTCATACTCCCCTTCCTGATAATGCTCATTGGCCTGTTGGAACAAAGAATCGTTGGTTGCTGTAACATCAGCAAAAATCATAGCAACATACAGGATCACAAAAACTCTCTTCATCACAAGCTGTTTTCCAGGTTTCTGATTAATGTAACCGAATCGCTGAACAATTGATTCACATCGCTCTTTTCAGACGAGGGAGCGAATCTGGAGAACTCGCTATCATCCAGTATCCTGAGAAATTCGATTCTCATCTCCTCCGATATCCCACGTTTTATCATATCTTCAAGAATTACCTCCCTCGAAAGGCTTGAGGTTTCAATATTCAGTTTATCGGCCATGTAACCCCAAATGGCTTTACCCACTTCCTCATAGAATTTGTCCGGCTCACCGGCTCTTCTGAAACGATCAGCACGCTTCAAACGGGCACGGGCCGACCTGTTGGCATACCGGTTCCTGACCAGTGTAAGATTGGCATTCCTGCGTGCCAACTTACGAATCATCAGACTTATTAGAAGTCCCGCCACAACAGCCAGCAGATAAACCCAGCGATACCACCTGGTTGCCATCAATGAATTGGAAAGGGGTGTGAATAACTGGGGTGCCCTTGATATATCCCTGATATCAGTCCCAATGTCCCTCACACTCTCCTGCATTACCCCAGGCACATATACACTGCCCGGTTCATCATCTGTTTCACCCTTCAACACAGTAAAAGTAAATTCCTCCGAAGTGGTTGTGCGGTACATCTTTGCACCGGGATCGAACCAGGAAAATTGTATTGGCGCAATTCTGAAACGTCCTGCATGCCTTGCAACAATGGGATATTCAAAGGTAACTGAACCACTGATCCGGTTGCCTGAAGTGGATGTATGCAACGATCTGGTTACATCATAGAGGTCATGATCAGGTGGAAGGTTTACCTCAGGTTCACCCATTAACGGAATATTACCTGTACCCCTGATGGTGATCGTTAAGCTTAGTGCTTCATTTACCCCGATCTCATCTGCTGAAAGTAGAGCAGTCATGGAAAAATCTCCCACCGCCCCTGCAAATCCATCCGGAGCCCCGGCAGGCATGGATTTAACCCGGATAGTCACCGGTCTGGTTGACAGTTTCACAGGAACATCCTGCATGCTGTTAAAGAAAGGATCATCAAAAAAGTCATTAAAAATGCTGTTGCTGTTTCGACGTTGTACCTGTTGCTGGATCATCCATTCCGATTCATAGGGGTCAATGACAATTTCACCCGATTTCTGTGGGATCAGGATATGTCGCTGGATAACCTGGGTGATATATTGTTGTCCATCGATCTCCTGCTGCTGCGCATTGGCATCAGGATCCAGTGATGTTTTAAAAAATCCTTCGTATGGAATGTCTCTGGCAGAAGAGCCCGGTCTTGTATTTACCCGGGTGTATACTTTTAATCCTGAGACAAATTGTTCTCCCACATACACCTCTTTTTTTGAAGGGATCACACGGAGAAACACAGGAGTATCATCTCTATTATCCAACCCAGTACCTCTATCTGCATCAGCCGGCTGATTAGAATCCGGTGCAGTTGTTTGGGCTGAACCTGCATTCACAACAATTTCAACCCTATTGGTTTTGTACTCTTTTCTCCCTACCCTTATTGTGGCTGAAGGTATTGTAAAGGTTCCTTCCTTATTTGCCCTGAAAACATGGGTGTAAGTAACCACTGTTTTCATTGTCATCTTACCGTTGACCCACTGAGAATGGGAGGAATATGAAGAAAAGGGACCGGCCAGAAGCTGAAAATCACCCATGGAAGGGAGCAATACCTCTCCCCTTTTCGATCCTTCAATCACATACTGGAATTGCTCACCGCTCCTCACAACCGCTGGTGCTGAGGCTGTGAAAGTCATATCCTGTCCGCTCAGCAGAGCGCTGAACAGCAAAAACAGGGTAACCGATACCAGTGAGTTATAATTCATGCTTTGAAATTACCAATCCTTTTCTGTTTTTACCTTGGCCGCCGCCGCTTTTTTCTTATCCACTTTCTCCTTCACATCCTTTTCCTGCTGTTGAATGGCATTGAGCATTCTTTCAGCGTCTTCCTTTGAAATTTCCTGTGGTTTGACCTGCTGGTCCTGTTGATCCTGGTTTTGCTCCTGGTCCTGCTGATCCTGGTTTTGATCCTGGTCCTGCTGATCCTGGTTTTGCTCCTGATCCTGCTGATCCTGGTTCTGTTCCTGGTCCTGCTGTTCCTGGTTTTGATCCTGGTTCTGCTGATCCTGGTTTTGATCCTGGTTCTGCTGTTGTTGCTCCTGCAGCTTCATCTTTGCATAAGCCAGGTT
>JAUVKN010000263.1 GCA_030596245.1 Bacteroidia bacterium
ACGCAAATGGCAGAAGAAAATGAATCACAAAACAACGATTCTTTAGAACAGTAAACAATTACATGTTATTTTGCCAGTATTCTGATTTAAAGTAACATTCTACATAATAAACTTGCCCCATTTGTCCCAAAATCTGTCCCACCAAAAAAAAGACCCCGCTATTGATGCGGGGTCTGGAGTGTGTTGAGGTCGGTAGCGGATTCGAACCGCTGTAACTGGTTTTGCAGACCAGCGCCTAGCCACTCGGCAAACCGACCATTATTCAATACTTCAAAGTCAAATCCGCAGCGGATTGCCTCACTGACGTTCGGCGAGCTCGCTCCTTCCAGGAGCTCGGTTCGAACCGCTGTAACTGGTTTTGCAGACCAGCGCCTAGCCACTCGGCAAACCGACCAGGTTTTTTGCTTTGGAATGCAAAATTAGTAAAATTTTTGCTTACAACAATGTTGTGAAGGATCATCACGAACCGGAAAGGTTGAGCGAAGATTGCCGGGGGATCAGATGGCCAGGATAAAATCGGTCAGGTTAACCTCCTTCTTCAAAAGGAGCTTTTTCCTCAACCGGTAACGATGATTTTCCACGCCCCTGTATGAGATTCGCAGCAGGGGAGCTATCTCTTTGGATGAGAGATTCATTCGGAGATAGGCACATAACCTGAGATCACTGTGTGAAAGCTGAGGGTATTTGGTCATTAATGTAAGCAGGAATTTCTCATGGGCTTTCTCAAAATGGAATTCAAAGACTTTCCAGTCATCCATACTTGAAATATTGTGATCAATTTTTTGAACCAGACGGGCATAGTATTTTTCGGGGTACCTGGTACCCAGCTCCTCTTTCTGTCCCCTGATGGTCTCTTTCAGTTCAAGAAGAAACTCATTCTTCTTGATAATAGCCATGGTCGAATTGGCCAGTTCCTGGCTTTTATAGGATAATTCCGTATTTAGCTTTTCATTCCTTAACCTGATTAACTCTTTCTCTTTGCCTTCTTTGATCTTCTGCTCGCGGCTCCTGATTCTGCGTAAAAGCAGGTATCTTCCCACCAGAAGGGAAACCATTAGAATCACTGCATATAGCATGATACTCAATTTACTCAAATACCATGGCTGAGTAACGAATAGGATAATCTCTTCTTCCTGACTGCTTATACCCCAATCATTATTTGCCCTGATCCTGATCCGGTATTCTCCTGAAGGGATCCTGGTGAAGATAAAAACCGGTTTTTCCATAGGTTTGCTCCACTGATTGTCAAGACCCTCCACAAATGATTGAAATGAAAGATGTTCATTGGATATCAAAGGAAAAGCAAAACCCAGGGTCAGGCTATTCTTGCTGAAAGGAATCCGAATGATCCTGTTATCAATGGGCAGTTCCTCGATTTTACCTGAACGTCCACTGATCCCGACGCTTTTCAATAGCAATTGTTTCTCTTCAATGCCATGGGAAAAATCGGGTTGGTCTGCTCTTAGAATGGCATAGCCGTTATCCAGACAAAGTAATCCCTGGGTTGCACTGAGTGGAATAATATTTTCATATTCTGCAATCAGGTGATCCTTAAAAAGCCCGGCGGGGTATTTCTTAATCATTGTTACAGTTGAATCAAAGATCTTGAATAACCCTATACCTGATTTACTGATAAACCAGTAATGATGGTCATGAGCCTGAACCACACGATGAGCTTGTGCATATTCTCCAAGATCCTGGTTGAGTTGCTGATAGGGTATAATGCTGTCGTTTAAATCGTTAAAGGTGTAGATCTGTTGTCCGGTAGTAAAAACGATCCTCTTCTCAATTTTAAAAACCTGTACATCATAGTCCCTGCCAAAAATCGAATCCCCGAAATACTGCACCTGGACAACCGCGTCCTGGGCATCGCTCAGTTTCAACCGGAATATTCCCCTGTGCATATGGCTGGCCCACAAATTATTCAGGTGATCCATTTCAATATACCTGATCAGGTCATTGAATTCGGACAGCTGGTAAATGTACCTCCATTCCCGATCCAGCTTTTCGTAAAACACAATATTTGAATAGGTAGATTGTAACAGCATGTCACTATTCATAGGATTCCTGATTACGCTTAATCCTCCGGACACTTCGGAGATTTTTTCTGCCATATGGTTTTCTATCCTGAATGTCCCGCTGTTGTGACTCACGATCAATTGTTCATCAAAAACACCGCAATCCCAAGCCTGACCCTGCGTTCCGGGTATAATCCGGAATGCTGCTTCTTCGTCCTCCCAGGGACGGTAAAAGACACCCTGGTTGGTACACAGGTATAATTCCTCTTTAAACAATACTGCAGAATAGATTGCACCGATCTCTTCATATGTGTAAAACGTATATGTGGGATCCACCTGGAACGAGATGAAATCTATCCCCTTATCCAGTGAGAGCCAAATGTTATTATCCTTATCACTGAGCATTCCAAGTATGGTGTTATTCTGTAATCCCCTGTTATTATTGATATGATGTAGTAGTGATCCGTTTTGGTCAAATATTAGGAGGCCATCCAAAAGTGTACCAATGATGATATTGCCGTTATTTCCGATGATACCGCGATTGATCTTATTTTCCGAAAAATATACTTGCCATGTTTCAAGGAAAGGGCTAAGCCCATATTCATTAAAGAGGAATAAACCCTCCGATGCCGTCCCTATCAGCAGGCTTGAATCCCGAAGTTGCAAAGTGAAATGGACGATATCATTGTCAAGTTCCGGCTGAAGCCGAAAAGGTTTCAAAATGGTATCCTTCACATTGTATAAACCTCTCCCGTCCATGTGCAAGAACAATGTGCCGTTGATATCACTGATTGATTGAATCAGTGCATCGGGTCTTATTACTTTGAACTCCTCATTCTCATAAATGAATAGAGAGGAGAAAGAGTGGAAATATATTATGTCTCCGATAATTACCGTATTCCAGAACTCTTCATTCTGACTGAATAGCGATTCTGCCTTATCATTCAAAGAATGGTACTCCAGGATCCCCATCCGGTCTCTCTCCCAGAACCCAATCTCCCTGTACCCGCTGGTAAATATCCTGTTGAGCCGGTCAACGGCAACAGAACGAATGACGGTACCGTTCGGAGCAGGATAAAAATTCCACTCCACCCCATCAAATTCCAGCAAGCCCACATTATTAGCCCCATAAATAAATCCATTCCGATTCATGGTTATGGACCAGTTCTGGCTCTCAGCCTTGTATTCCTGCTTGGTGAAATTACGTATGATATAAGGATCCTGTTGTTGACAATAAACAGTCATACTGGTTATAATCACACAGACCCATAGAGAAATAGCTTTAGCTCCCGGAATATGCTTCATTGTATCATCTCAACCCTAAATACCATACAAAGGAATGCAAAAAGTAGGCAAAAACTTTGATAAGCACTACAATTAACTACTCTATTTTCACTTTTAACATAATCTTATTATGAAATATTCTCATTATTTGGTGTATTTATTATACTGTATTTTAGGTTTTTAAAAACTTCTATTACTCTATGATGAGTTATTCATGAGTAAGTTATTATTATACTTTCGCTCAGAAGCGTCAGTAGTGAACCCAATTACTTGGTCCTGCGTCTGTTTTTTACGGAACTTGCTTACAGCTATCTAATGTCCATTAATACCATAGATATGAAAAAACTGATTCTACTACTAATCTTTACCCTTCCTGTGATGTTAGCGCTCGGGCAACAATCGTTGGAAGTGACCGGGAAGGTGACAGACCTGAATGGAGATGGGATACCCGGTGTATCCATCCTGGTAAAAGGAACCCAGCAGGGCACCATTACAGACCTGGAGGGAACCTACCAGTTAAACGTACCCTCTGACGCAATACTTGTTTTCAGTTTTATCGGTTATGGTTCCCAGGAGATTGAGGTAGCCGGTAAGACCACCCTGGATGTCCAGCTCACCGAAACAGCCTTTGATATGGATGAGGTGGTGGTGATCGGTTATGGTACTGCAGCTGTAAAGGATGTCACGGGTACAATTGCAGTGGTGAGAGCCGATGAGATCGCCAGTCAACCCGTTCCAAACGTTGGTCAGGCGCTGCAGGGTAAAGTGGCCGGGATCCAGGTTTCCAACAATGGAGCTCCCGGCAGTTCACCCACCATTCGCATCAGGGGACTGGGTACCGTACGGTCCAATGCCAATCCATTGTATGTGGTTGATGACGTATTTGTGAATGATATTAGTTTCCTTTCTCCTCAGCAGATCGAATCCATCACGATTCTTAAAGATGCCTCTTCAGCTGCCATTTATGGTGTGCGGGCTGCCAATGGTGTGATCATTATCACCACAAAGAGCGGCAAGTTCCAGAAGCCCAAATTCAACTATTCCGGTTATGTGGGAATCCAACAGGTCTCGAATTTGCTGGATATAGCCGATAAAGACCAATACATCTCCCTGGTCAATGAAAAGATAGCTGTGGGTGAGGACAGGGGAACTTCTTCTACACCTTTTGATCCCAACGCCTATCCTGATAATACAAATTGGTACGACGAAGTCCTTAATCCTGCCAGGATCCAGAATCATAATATTGGAATTACCGGGGGAAATGAGTCTGTGAATTACTATTACGGAATCGGGATCACAAGTCAGGAGGGACTGGTGAAAAACAATGATTATACACGTGTCAACCTGAGAGGAACATCCGACATTACAATCAATAAGTTCCTGAAAGCAGGGTATGGCATCACAATAAGCGGATGGAAATCCAACAATGCAGCCAATGTGCTTGGACAAGCTTTCAAAGCTCCGCCAGCCTTCAAACCAATGATCGATGAGGATACTTATACCGACCCGGTGATCCTGGGTTTCGGCAATTTTGCCAATCCGGCCGCCACCATCGAATATCACAACAACATTACCCAGGGACTGAACACACTGGCCAATGTCTATGCAGAGATCAAACCTGTTGAGGACCTCACGGTCAGGACCTCATTTACCCTGGATGGTAATTATTCCCAGAACAGGGGGTATTCTCCTGAGTATTGGGTTTCAGTTACACAGAATGACACCCTGTCTCATCTCTCCAAATCCAACTCGCAGCAATTCAACTACACCTTTGATAATACCATTAACTACAATAAGATTTTCGGCGATCACCGGGTGAACCTGATGGGCGGCTTTTCACTGGTACAGTTTAAGAGCCAGGGGCTATATGCATCCACGAGCCGCGTCCCTTACTTCACCGAATCCACGCTCTATTTAAGCAATGGATCCATAGATGACCTGAGCGCCGGTGATTGGGGATCGCTGATTCGCAGCACATCCTATTTTGGCCGGTTATTCTATTCCTATAAAGACCGCTATTTGCTCACTGCCACTTTCCGCCGGGATGGTTCATCCACATTTCCAAAAGAAGAACGATGGGGGAATTTCCCGTCTGTGGGGATCGGTTGGGTGGCATCCGAGGAGGGTTTTATGGAAGATGTGGGTATTATCGATTTCCTGAAAGTCAAAGCCAGCTGGGGCCTACTGGGTAACAACCAGGTTCCCCAGAACGCCTTTACAGTTACAGTGAACAACTGGGATGGATATTCAGTTGTTTACGGACCTTATGGAAGCTCAACCATTCACCAGGGCGCATCCATCACCTCCCTGGTTGAACCATTGCTTCGATGGGAGATTGTTGAAGAGTATGACGCCGGTGTTGAAGCGGTCATGCTAAATAATAAGCTGAATGTGGACCTGGGATATTATCGCAGAATGACCAGGTCTGCCATCTTCCCGGTACCCTTGATCGGTACCGCCGGGACATCCGGAAGCAGCTACCTTGATAACAATGCTGATATTCTGAATACCGGGATAGAGCTCACCCTCAATTGGAATAACCAGGTCAATGAAAGGTTATCGTACAATGTGGGTGGTAACTTCTCCTACAATCACAATGAAGTCTTCAGGCTCGAACCCGGTACCCTTCCCTTTTACG
>JAUVKN010000242.1 GCA_030596245.1 Bacteroidia bacterium
TCCCGAATATATATGCTGGCCATTCAATAGAAGGTCTTCTTTTCCATGGTAGCGAAGCACATAGGTGTTAACACTTGAGATATTCAGAAATGAAATCTCACCGAGCAGGTTTTGATTATAGACATGGTTTACTCCCGGTATGCTTGAATGTTCTTCATTATCTATTTGCAACACTTGATCCTTATGGGGAATATCGTTCAGGGAGTAAACTACAAAACTGAGTATATTCTGGTATTCGTGTTCAGGTATATTGAAGGCAAAAGCCACAGTGTGAAGGAAGTCAAGTTCTGTTTCCCGGATATCGATCCCATAGGCGATATACTCAATAAGCTGAATAATCACATAGATCTTTTGTGTCTGTTCAAGCTCTTCATTGATCTTTTCACAGATAGACAGAATCCTGACTGCTGTCAGGGCGGTTCGTTTCTTATCCTTGATGCTGCCTTTGGTTATGCTATCCTGATGGTACAGCAGTAAAAATTCTTCAAAGACATTCATGTATCTTTCCACCAATTCGATATTTAGCTGGCGGGAAAGAAATGCCCGTATAATGTCTCTTTCCTTCTCTTTTATCTCCTGAACCTCATCGATATCAACAATCAAAGCGAAGAGCTGCATCAAAGCTTTTAATATGGCTTCACTCATAATTTTTAACTTAAACTACGAATATATTCAAATTAAAGAGGTTACAATCGGATTAGACTTTTTTTTAGTTACTTTGTCGGACCCAGCAATAAGAAACCGGTGATTCCTATGTCGAAACCAAAGACCATGATTGATTATATGGGCTCCATCTCTTTTGATACGATGGAAAAGCTGTTGAATCAGCTGCGATCGACAAAGGAATTCCAGGCAATGAAAAAACCCGCCAGAAAAAGACTTTACAGTACAGTCGTCGAATCCATTGACAACATTTTCAAATATGCAGCCAGTAATAATTCGGGTGCCTGGAGCGAAAAAGGGAACCCGATGATCACTGTGGAAAAAATGGGAAACCAATACGCTGTTACTTCAGGAAATCTGGTAATAAATGATAATATTGGTGACCTCACATTTAAACTTGACCGGGTTAATCAGCTTGACACTGAGGCGTTGAAATCGTTGTATGAGGATGTGATAAATCAGGAAGCGGGTGTTGATGATAAAGGCGCCGGTCTCGGATTGATTACCATGGCCCTTAGAACCGACGACGAAATTATTTACAGTTTTTTACACCTGGACGAGAACCATTCATTCTTTAAAATGCAAATCATTATTAATGGATAACTCATGGAAAAGCTAATCATTGATGCCACACTAAACACTCCAAGTGTTATACTTGATCCCGAAAAAAACCTGTTTCAGTTTACAGGAGAATCGCGGCCCGAGAATGTGAGGAATTTTTACATACCTGTGTTGGAATGGCTTGAAAACTATACCTCGGAGGTTGCATCTCTGGACAAAGAGAATAAAAGCAGGGTCCACGAATTTCATTTCAACTTTGAGTATTTTAACTCTACCTCAGCAAAATACATACTTGATCTGTTTAAAACATTAAGCAATTTGCATTCTGAAGGCATAAATGTCTTGGTTTACTGGCATTACGAAGAAGATGACGAGGATGTGCTGGAAGTTGGAAAGGAGATGTCCAGGATGTCCAGGTTAAATTTTGATTATATAAAGACCGAGGTGTAGCTGTTTAGAAACCTATATTTTGATCCCTATCACCAGAATATCATCGATTTGCTCAACATCCCCGCTCCAGGATTTAAGGTTTTCTACCAGAATGTTTTTCTGTTCCTCCATAGAGTGATCCTGGATATCAAGTAATAACTGCCTGAACTGTTTTGATCTGAATGTTTTCCTTGACGGACCTCCAAGCTGGTCCACATAACCGTCTGAGAACATGTAAATGGAATCACCTCTTTCCAATGGGATTTCATGGTTGGTGAAAGGAAGGGGTTCATGGTCATAAATACCGATGGGCATTCTGTCGGCTCGTATGTGCATGAGTTCATTTTTCCTAATGATGTACAATGGTCTGTTCGCACCCGCAAATTCAAGGACTTTTTTCCGGGTATCAATCACACATAACGCGATTTCAATCCCATCCTGCGTCTCTCCCCTTGTACCGGTTTGATGCAAAGATGTTATTACAAAATCCCTCAACTGTTCCAGGATCTGATTTGCCTGGCTGGATCCACTTCTGGTAACGATCTCATTCATGGATGAGATGCCAAGCATGCTTAAAAAGGCTCCCGGCACTCCGTGTCCTGTGCAGTCGGCCACCGCAATCATTATTTTGTCACCCTGCGTGGTGGTCCAGTAATAATCGCCGCTCACAATATCCCTGGGTTTGAATAGAATGAAATGATCGGTCAGGTAATCGGACAGGTATTCTATGGGTGGAAGAATGGTTGACTGAATTCTTTCTGCATAGCGAATGCTATCGAGGATCTGATCTTTTTGACGTGTAATGGTGTCCCTCTGAAGTGTGGCCAGGTCCAGTTGAGCCTCGATCTCCTCTTTCTGAGCCTCGATCTCCTCTTTCTGCATAACTACCTCGTTGGTCCGCTGCTTCACTTTCTCCTCCAGCTCCCTGTTCATCTTCGAAATGCTCGCCACATAAGCATGGATTTTTAATGTCATTTCATTATACCCCTCTGCCAGCTCTCCTATTTCGTCGTTGGTCCGAACAATGGTATAATGCCCGGTTTCACCTCCCTTGGTGTTCTTGATGTTTGTCAGAAGTTCTTTCAATGGCCGGGTGATATCCTGATTGGTCCACTTTATGAAAAGCAACAGATAAATAATTGAGACCATGATCCCGTTCCCGATTCCCACCAGCATAATAATGGAATCAATCGCATTTACATAGTACAGTCTTTCATATTTTTCTGTTGTAAAGGTCTCCTTATCCAAATTTATTACTTTGCTCCAGGGTCCGATCAGTACCTCTCTCTCTTCCGGAGAGAGGTTTTCCAGCTCCAGATCCTTTATGGAGGTAAGGCTCAGAATGAGGTAGACGATTACAATGACAAGTGGAAGGAAAGTCGTCATGCCACTGGCCATCATTAGCCGGTTTCTGATTTTTCCTCCTTTTCGGCGGAATATCTGTTTGCGAAGCTCCGTGTCTGAAAAAATATGCTCGATATACTTGATATGGACCCGGTGTTTTTGCCAGTAATAGACAAATAGAAATTCAAGAATAGTGGCCACCAGTGTCAGGTAGTGGAGCTGGATGAACAGATCCCGTTCTGCTTCTCCATCAAAGTGCGCCCTGGTTAGGATGGCGAACAGGGAATAGATAAAAATTATGATACTGGGCATGCTCAGTATAGAGGCATTTACAACCGGAGTAAGGAACAAATGCTTTTTGCAGAAAGCATGTAGCTTTCCCGGTACTTCGCTTCCGGACCGCTTCAGTTTAAAGTACTTTTTAAAACGCCTGTTGTAGATGAATCCTGCCAGATAACTTAGCAGTGTCAACAGGAACAGGAGCAGGAAATAGGTGCCGAAGGGTCCTTCATCGTTAATCATATCAATGTTTTCCTCCTGTTCCTCTCCTGCAACCACCACTTTAGGACCCAGTTTGCCGGTGGCCAAACTGTCTATATAATTTTCACCCAGAACAATGGCACTGCCAACCAGACTGTCCATATCCATTTCATATATATTTCCCAGGGAGTCAAGGTCTATCCCCAGGGAGTCGATCATCGCTTTTGTTTCTTTGACCGGGGGGGGCTTTTCTGCCACAAATTTTGGTACACTCTGAATGGCCAGAAAAGCAAGAAATGGAATGACAAGAAAAAAGTAGAGAATGGAGGAGGAGAGATAAACCCTTAATCCAAAATATTTAGGAATGCTTTTTTGCACCATTGTGTTAGTTTCCTTATTGATAGTCAGGGAAGCAAGCCGGTCCGGACGTTTGATCATCCAGGATTGATCGGGGTGGACTATACATTGTTACCTGACCACTCTTCGGGCCATTCGGACAGACCCTTGTAGAACAGCAGGTGTTCATGGTGGGGCTTAACCTTGTCCTCAATGGCAAGCATCTCGTCGGCCGTCAGGGTTTCAAATTCCTGAGCGATCCTGATATTCTCTTCCAGCTCAGCAATTTTGTCGATTCCCACAATAATAGTACTGATGGGGAGAGTCATTGTATAACTCATGGCCTCTTTCATGGTGATAATCCCGCCGTGAGAGAAAATCCTGTCACGGGCAGGGATCTTCATTCCGATGATGCCCATATTCTTTTTCACAGTTGTGGGAAGCAGTTTCTCAATGTATGAATTGTAATGCTTATCCGCTGCATTCAGTGCCATCAAAACAGCATCGAAGGGATAGCGGTCCACAAGCTCCTTCATTGGATCCGGATCGGCATGACCGGAAATTCCCAGGAAACGGACGATCTTTTCATCCTGGGCCTTCATCAGTGCTTTCATACACCCTTTATCGGAAAAGATATAATCAATATCCTCATCCCCTCCACCTTTGATATTGTGGATCTGCCACAGGTCGATGGTATCTGTCTGCAGATTTTCCAATGAACTTTCCAGGTGCCGCATGGCCCCGTCGTAACTGCGGTCATGGGTCTTGGTGGCCAGGAACACCTCACTTCGCCGCGTCTTCATCACTTCACCTACATGCCTCTCACTGGTGCCCCGCAGGTGATCTCCCTCACTGCTGTTTCCATCCATTCCATACCAGGCCGAGGTATCGATATAATTGATACCCATGTCGATGCACCGGTTAACGATTTCGAGGGCCTGATCTTTCATTCCCACTTGCTCTACAGTAGCCTGTGCCCCAAGGCTGTAAATACCCACCATTTCACCGGTATTTCCGAATGGACGTTGAGGAATTTTAAGGATGGGGGTTGATCCGGTGCATGACTGCAAACTACTCAGTACAGGTGCCATTCCCATCATGGTAGTACCTGCGATAAGTTTCCTTAAGAATTCTCTGCGGGTGTTGTCGATGTAGATTTTCATGGTGTAGCGTTTTGATTTCCGGTTCAATTTATGAAAAATTCCCGGACCTCTCTGTTTTACAGGGCGAAGGTTGTTTTGAAAAGTGGATTGACAGATATTTCGATTGAGCTCCCGGAATCTTAACTGGACTCTATTTTCGATGATGAATGAGGGTAACATCACCTGTCTCCTGGAAGAATTCCCCATTGATGAAGATGCCCCAGCATTTGTATATGTACACTGCCTGTGCACACAGGGTACCTTTGTTATAGCCATCCCATCCTATGTTCACATCGTTGCTGTAGAACATTTTCTCTCCCCAGCGGGTGTAGATCTCAAGATTGTACTCCATGACACCCTCCCAATAGGGGTGGAATATATTGTTTCTTTCAAGGACGTTCAGGCTGTAATAACCCCCATTGGGACCATCAAGGTCAGGTTTGAATGCATTGGGGAAGATGATCACTCCCTCTCCCTCAACGGTTATCAGGGCAGGTTTCACCACCCTGTCGGTGCACCCATCTTCCGTCCATACATCCAGTGAAATATCATACACACCGACGGCACCATAGAGGTGTCGTGGATTCTCCAAAGAGGAAGTATTACCGTCTCCAAAGTCCCACCGGTAGGAGGCCCCGTATTTTGACAGGTTGAACAGGCGGATCTCATCATCGGGCAACATCACCAGTTCAGGTGCTACTGTGAAATCGACCAGCGGCATTCTGTATACTTCTACCTGTCTGTAGGCGTACTCACGCCCTCCCATGCCCGTTACAATCAGTTTTACATTATAAATACCGTACTCAACAAAAGTATGCTCAGGTTCGAATTCGGTGGAACTGGTGCCATCATCGAACTCCCAGAGGTAGGAATCACCGTATATAGAGTTGTTTCTGAACTGGACAGTGTGAGGTTCGCAGTCAGGAATCACCGGATCAAACTGAGCCACGGGTGCAGCAGGCATGATCTGAATCGAATGGGAAACCGAATCTGAACAGTGGGTTGTGGAGACATGCAACCATATTTCATAATCCCCCCAAGTCGCATAGGTATGCGTTTGAGGATCCTCCAGACTAGTATTGAATCCATCACCCATGGTCCACCGGTAGGACCAGGCTCCCGGATTGGTCATGTTGGTGAAATCCACATCCGTTGAGGGGTACATCTGGTGTGTGGGTGTGGAGATAAACTCAGCACCTGGCTGGGCATACACATCGATAGTATCGGTTACAGAATCGATACAACCATACTGGGAAGTGGCTGTCAGGGTAACATGGAAGGTTGTATCAAACCCGCTAAGATTAAAATAGAGGTTGGTGGGGTCCGTGGTGGACAGGCTTGTGCCATCCCCAAAATCCCACAGGTAGGTTTCACCCCGGACCGATTCATTAATGAAATGGGCAGTGAACGGACTGCAATCCCCGTCATTCACACTGAAGTCGGCGATGGTCCGTGGATAGACATATACCTTTTGCTGTACAGAATCCATGCAGCCGTAGTCTGAACTTGCCAGGAGTCTCAATTCGTATGTGGCAATATCATCCGTCAGGTTATCGAATACATAGCTGAATGGGCTGTCAGATCTGGTATCAATTGTGGTATTGTTTCCGATATTCCAAACGTAGTGATCAGCATTGAGACTGGTATTGAATATGGGAAGATCAAAGGGCGGACAATCAATGATCTTTGCCGTTTCACATCTCGCAGTGGGATTAGGATGGATCGTTATCACTGCAGTAATTTCACTGCTGCAATTGAACCGGGAAGTAGCCAGGAGATTGACCTGGCGGATCACAGGTGCACTGGTGAAATTGGTAAA
>JAUVKN010000204.1 GCA_030596245.1 Bacteroidia bacterium
AATCAGCCGATCCATTAACGATGTTTTTGCAGAACCCTACCGAACACAACAATTGCCCGATTTCGAAATATTAAGAAAAACAGCATTGGAAGCTGGATCATTGGGTACCGGTCTCTCCGGATCGGGGCCATCAGTATTCAGCCTCTGCAGGGGTGAGGATATGGCTGGTAGTGTGGGTAAAGAAATGAAAGAGCATTTTACCGGAAGGGAAATTGATGCAGCTATCTATGTTTCAAAGATAAGCGAAGCTGGTTGCAGAATCATATAGGATGCATTACTACAGTACCAATAACAAAGAGCTCAAACTTGGGTTGAAGGAAGCCCTGCTGAAAGGATTGGCACCTGACGGGGGACTTTTTATGCCCTACCCCATCCCCATTCTTTCCAGAAATGACCTGGAGAGTTTGCGTGGGCTTAATCTCACCCAGATCGCTCTAAAATTGTCGGAATTACTCTTCGGTGAAGATATCCCCGGGGAAGAGCTGAAACAAATTGTGGAAGAAGCTGTGAACTTTGACACACCTGTTGTGCAGGTGGAGGAAGACATTTATTCCCTGGAACTGTTCCATGGACCTACACTGGCATTTAAGGATGTTGGAGCCAGGTTTCTGGCCAGGTTGCTTGGATATTTCACCCGGGATATGAAAAGCGATATCCATGTACTGGTGGCTACTTCAGGAGATACAGGTAGTGCCGTAGCCAATGGATTTCTGGGAGTCCCAGGTATAAAAGTGCATGTACTCTATCCCTCAGGACTGGTAAGTCCGCTCCAGGAAAAACAGTTTACAACCCTTGGCAAGAACATTTCGGCGATCGAAGTGGAAGGAACCTTTGACAATTGCCAAAAACTAGTCAAAGAAGCTTTCATGGACCAAGAACTTACCAATCGGATGACTCTTACATCAGCCAACTCCATTAACCTGGCCCGGTTCCTGCCACAGGCCTTTTACTATTTCAGAGCATGGGCCCAAATGGAACCTGAATCTCAGCTTTTCTTTTCTGTTCCTAGCGGAAATTACGGTAATATGACAGCGGGACTGGTGGCTAGAGAGATGGGATTGCCTGTACACACCTTCCTGTCGGCCAACAATCTGAATGATGTGGTTCCTTCCTACCTCCTTACCGGGAAGTTCAAACCCAGGCCTTCAACTCCTACTATTGCCAACGCCATGGATGTGGGGGATCCAAGTAACTTCGTCCGGATCCTGGACTTGTTCGACCATAAGCATGAATGGATTACAGCCCATATGCATGGCTATAGCTACTCTGACCATGATATTCGTGAAATCATTGGCAGCGTATACAAGAAAACCGGGTATCTCTGTGACCCGCATGGTGCCACAGGGTACCAGGCTGCACGCTCATTCCTGGATAACAACCAGGGATATACAGGCATTTTTCTTGAAACCGCGCATCCGGCAAAGTTTAAGGAGAGTGTGGAAGAGGTTATTGGAACACCTGTTGAGATTCCCGAACGCCTGGCAGCATTTGCTGACCGGGAAAAGCATTCTATCCTGCTAAAACCAGCATATCAGGATTTCAAAGAATACCTTAAGGAACAATAAATCCCGGTTAAGATTATTTTGTTTTTTTACCTGTTGGAGCAATATCGAGCCTGTTGCTGAAATGAATCACCTGTGGAACCTTTTCAAGTGCAAGTTTTTCGGCACATAAACGCTTAAAAAAAATCTCATCAACCATCTCGTCATTCATATCAGAGACAACAATATCTGCCTTTAGAGCCTCCCCGAGAATATCATCATAAATCCCTGATATAGAACAATCAACCACTCCGGGTATGGTAACGATTACCTCTTCAATCTCTTTTGGACTGATCCGTCTTCCCCCAACTTTAATGATCTCTTTCATCCGGGCGGTATGATAAAAATATCCTTCTTCATCTTTATATGCCAGATCCCCTGTGTGGAGCCATCCATCCTGGACTGTTTTCTTTGTGTCCTCCTCATCCCCCAGGTAGCCCTTCATGATATTGTCCCCTTTTGCAACCAATTCCCCAACAATCCCGGGGTCCTGAATCGACTTTCCCGAATCATCAATAATATCAAGCACAACCCCGGGAATGGCTTTCCCTAGTGAACCTAACTTTTCCTCCAGTTTATCGGGGGGAAGATAGGAGAGCCTTGCCGTTGCCTCGGTTTGTCCGTACATCACGTAAAAAGCGATATCAGGCTGGTGGTCAGTAAACTCTTTAATAAACGCCTTATGCAATTTCCCTCCCGCCTGGGTCACATACCTGAGGCTGGGAAACGATTCAGTCTTAAAGGATTTCGATTTTCTGAGCAAAATCTGAAAATGACTGGGGACTCCTGCAAAGCCTGTACATTCATACTTTTTCAGATCGTTAATCACCGATCCTAAAAACATAAAATTATTATTGAACACAATGCTTCCGCCCACTTTCATATGTGTATGCAAAAGAGAAAGACCATAACAATAGTAAAAAGGAAGAACTATCTCCATTACATCATCACCGGTCAGATGCAGATACTTAATGATTGAGTCAGTATTGGCAATAATATTCTTATGAGTAATCATTACCCCTTTGGGCTCACCGGTTGATCCGGATGTAAAAATTATCTCAGCCAGTCTGTTTTCATCAAATTTATCCTCATCAAACAGATTCAGGGAGAGCTTATTATTCCCATTGATGGTCTCAGGAATGGCATAGTATACCTTTTCAATGAAATCCCACTTAGTATGTTGAAGAGATGAAGAGATAAACGCAATTTTTGAATCACACAACTCAGCAACAAAGTTAAGGTTGTTGTCTTCAATGGAAGGGTTTAAAGGAACACAGACATTCCCCGATTTCATAATGGCCAGGTATGCCACCAGGAAGAAGCTTGAATTGGGGCTGACCAGTAGGATGTTATTATTCTGTCCGTGGGTTTCTCTCAGGAACCTGGCAAGCCGTAAGGATTCATGGTATAACTCAGAAAAAGATAGTTCCTCTCTGTTTCCAAGCAGGAATTTCTTATACAGGAATCCCGATTCCCTCAACAAATAATCGAATACATTCATCACATCAGCTTTATGGTTCAGATAAATATATAATCATTGATCGGCGGCATCCTCAGGTAGGATGTTGTTTCACTTCTACGCTCGAAATTCCTGTACACCATTGAAATCTCTTCTTCACTCATTCCTATCACACTACCCACTTCACCGTGATCATACTTGTTTTCGTAAGCATACCACAACAGATCAAGCTGCTCAAATGGGAACTCGTAGAAAAACTCTTCCTGGGTCTGTTCTGCACTGTAGGTATCCGTAGTGGGTGTTCGTTCCCTTATCTCTTTTGGAATTCCAAGATAGTCCGCCACCTGGTAAACCTGCGTTTTGTATAACTTCCCAATGGGAAAGATATCACCACCGCCATCACCGTATTTCACAAAGAAACCCTGATCTACCTCATGCTTATTTGGGGTTCCAACCACTGCATAATGTAAGCGTTCCGCATGATAATAGAGGAGGGACATTCTGGCCCTTTGTTTAAAATTTGATGCAGCAATGATGGTCCTCATCTGCTTGGTGGGCAAGCGCTTTACTATTTCTGAGCCATCCGGATTCACCACAGTCAGGTAGAACAAAGGAGGTAGTTTCGAGCCTGATCCTTCATGCTTGATCCCTATCTTCATTTTGTGCTGCCCGGGATCATACTCAGGAACAATATCTTTAACTGCCTGGTCTCTTCTCTCATAACACTTATATCCATCCAGGGCTCCTGTGATCACTTCAACAGTCGTTGAAACACCGAACTTATCGGCCAGCACTGTTGCAAGTTGTTCACTATCCGGACTCGAATCCTTTTCAGGCATCATTATACCAAAGATTTTTTCAGCACCAAGGGCCCTGACTGCCAGGGCCATGGAAACGGATGAGTCGATCCCTCCACTTAATCCGATCACACCTCCAAATCTGTTGATTTTTCCAGATACATCCTCTCTTATTTTCCGGGCAATTTGTTCAACCAGGGCCTCAATATCATTGATCTTAAGGATCTCTTTATGAAAAGGAATTTTATCCATTGCTTATACTCTTTTATGTTTTATCATATTGAACGGGACATTTTATTCTCATTTCTGTCTCTTTGTAAGGATTGTTACCGGAAATAAAAAGGTCCGATAGTATCTGGGTTGACAAGATGCCTGCAACTGCCATATTTTCATTTTCAGTTACAGTTTTTCCATCTCCCATCTTCCCTAATAATTTTTCAACCGTTTCGGTCTTGAAAATTCCATGCCTTTTGATCTGGCCGGGCGACATAATATCACGTATATACTCAGGAGCATTACTGGATGTCAGGCTGGTGGCAACCGGAGCCCTGTACGCCTGTTTGGGACGGTTCACAACCTGATCAGGAAGGCGGCCCTTCATCATCTGCTTTAGCAGGTACTTTTCATTGAGTCCTTTGATCTTATGATTTTCAGGAAGCTTTGTGCAAAACTCAATAACTCTGTGATCTAGGAAAGGGTACCTTCCCTCTACTGAATGAGCCATCGACATACGGTCACCCTGGGATGATAACAGGTAACCTGAGAGGAACAGCTTTGATTCAAGCCATTGAGCCCTGCTGAGAAGATCCAGATTATTGAAGTCAGATGGAAGCGTGTCCAAAAAGGCATCAATGGGATCTATCCTAGGTGTTTCAAGTAATCCATCTGAGAAATGTTCACGAATATGTTTTGAATTATTCCAGCGAATCAGATGTGAATATACAGGGGAATCGGTATCTCTTAACCTGTATTTAAAAAAGAACTTGAGCAGGTTGCTGTTTCTTCCCTGGAATTGCGCGAGGTATGGATAGAGCTTCTGGAGAAGCAGGGGCCTGATTCTGGAGTCAGGTTGCCGTGACCAGAATTCCCTTATCAAAGCTTCTTTAAATATATTATACCCCCCCAGGAATTCATCGGCACCTTCACCGGTAATCACCACCTTAATTCCATGGTCATGCACCAGCTTTGATAATAGAAACATGGGGACAGCCCCGGTTCGCAATATTGGAATCTCAGTATGCCATAGCACTTTGGCAAAATTTGAGGCAATATCCTGACTCTTGCACACAATCGAGCTATGTGAAGTATCCAACCAGCTGGAAACAGACTGTTGGTAGGGGGTCTCATCAAACTCCTCCTGATCAAAACCAATGGAAAAGGTGTTAAGCACACCAGGTTCTACATTCTTTATAAAAGAGGTAGTTGCACTGGAATCGATTCCGCCACTCAGGTAGGCTGCAACCTGTACATCCGACCTGAGCCTGAGCCTCACTGAATCGGTGATCAGGGATTCAAATTCCTCAATGGAATCCTGTAAACTATTGGCTTCGTGTGAGTCTGCATGAGCACTGAATTGGAGATCCCAGTAGGAGCGGATTTCAGAGGAGCCTTTTCCAACAACCATATATTGACCCGGTGGTAATTCATAGATCCCTTTGAACAGTGTTCCTGGCGAAGGGATGGTCCAGAATGTAAATACCTGGTTTAAAGTATCTGGATCCAATTCTGGTTTCACAATCCCTGACTCCATGATGCATTTAATCTCCGAGGCAAATACAAATGTGCCTCCACTATTGTAATAATATAGTGGTCTGATTCCAACTCTGTCACGGGCAATGAAAAGCTCCTGTCGCCTGGAATCCCAAATTGCAAAAGCAAATTGACCATTGAACTTTTCCAGACATTTTTCACGGTAATGTTTAAACAGCATCAACAGGACTTCGGTATCACTTCCGGTCCTGAACTGATAACCCAAATCCTTCAATTCATCACGAAGTTCAATGAAATTGAAGATCTCACCATTATATATAATCCATAGTTCCCCATCTTCATCAGACATGGGCTGCTGGCCCTGGGCAAGATCAATAATGCTTAATCTGACACTTCCCATACCAATGCCCCTTCCGATATAGATACCGGATTCGTCCGGGCCCCGATACTGGATCTGCATCAGCATATTCCTGATGTCAGCGGGCTGAATAGTTGGATTGGCCGGGTTATATATGCCGGAAATTCCGCACATTACATTACTTCTCTACCAATGAGGAATTCTTTCTAGTTATGTATTCAGTAATTGCATCAATAGACTCAAAATTCTCCTCTACAAGATCCGAATCCTCGGCCGTAATTTTGAAATTTTGTTCCAAAAAGTCCAGTAAAAGTGCAAAACCCATTGAATCAAGAATACCTTCAGTGAAAATCATGGTATCTGAGGTAAGACTTTCGGTCTCTTTAAAGGTATTCTCCTTTATATAAGCAAATAGCTCATCTTGAATTTTTCTCTTGTTCTCCATGACTCAACGTTATTTTTGCTTTTATAGTTGACAGTAACAATCTATAAGAGAATTCTTATCTCCTCATTTTAAGACGTTTGAGGTGATTCCTTTTCTCGCATTCCATAATATCAATATAGTACTTCTTAATAACCATTATAAGTCCATTTGATCAATCCAAAGAATACTTTGAGAAACAAGGAGTTGAAATCCACCAAACAAAGTAGGATAGGAAAATAAAATGTAATCCTGTATGGCAAACAGAGGGATAGTGGGATGAATGGAGCAAATGACCGGATAAAGGAATGTCCTGGGCCTTATTCTACTATTTCAGCTTATGAGCAAGAAAAGCAAGCAGACTATATCCAACTGTTCTGGACCAAAACGTACTACAACAATCCCTGGTCAACCATCGCATCGGCCACCTTCAGGAAGCCAGCAATGTTGGCGCCCTTAACGTAATCCACATACCTTTCGGGATTGGTGCCATGTTTAACGCAGTTCTCATGGATATTGGTCATGATGTGGTGCAAACGGTCATCTACCTCTTTTCTACTCCAGTTGATTTTCATGGAGTTTTGGGCCATTTCAAGTCCGGAAGTTGCGACACCGCCCGCGTTGGCAGCCTTACCGGGAGCATAAAGGATCTGCTTTTGCTGGAATTTCTCAATGGCCTCTGGAGTGCAGGGCATGTTGGCGCCTTCACAGACACAAATACAGCCATTAACAATCAACTGATTAGCATCTGACTCGTCAAGCTCATTCTGGGTGGCACAGGGAAGGGCAATGTCCACTTCCACTTCCCAGGGCCTTTTTCCCTGAACAAATTCTGCGCTGTCAAACTCCAATGCATAGGGTGCCACAATATCCTCATTGGAAGCCCTTAACTCCAACATGTATTCAATCTTTTCCCCTGATACTCCTTCAGGATCGTGAATATATCCATCAGGACCCGAGAGGGTTACAACCTTTCCACCCAACTCGGTCACCTTAAGGGCTGCTCCCCAGGCAACGTTGCCGAATCCAGAGATGGCCACCCGCTTGCCTTTAAAGGTTTCACCTTTGGTAGCCAGCATCTCCTTAGCAAAGTAGACACAGCCAAAGCCTGTAGCTTCAGGCCGGACCAGCGAGCCGCCCCAGTTAATTCCCTTGCCCGTGAGCACACCGGTGTTTTCGCGTGCAAGCTTCCGGTACATGCCATAGAGGTAACCAATCTCACGGCCACCCACTCCGATATCACCCGCAGGAACATCAGTATCGGGACCAATAATATTCCATAATTCCATCATAAGTGCCTGACAGAAACGCATGATCTCGGCATTGGATTTGCCTTTGGGATCAAAATCGGATCCGCCCTTGGCTCCACCCATGGGAAGTGAAGTGAGACTGTTCTTAAAAATCTGCTCAAATCCCAGGAATTTCAAAATACTTAAGTTCACGCTGGGGTGAAAACGTAATCCACCTTTATAAGGTCCAAT
>JAUVKN010000008.1 GCA_030596245.1 Bacteroidia bacterium
TGGTGCTGCATTTATTCAACTGGGAAAAGATCTTCTCTGGTACCTGATGCTTCCGATCCTGGCTGCCATGGTATTTAATAATTTGGCAAAAGGAAACAAAGGGATGCTGGATAAAGTGATGGCTTTTGTATCAATGGCCGGGATCGGTGTTATCATTGTGGTGATTACTGCTGCAGGCAGGGACAGCCTGCTGGAAATCGGATTCCTGCTGGTTCTTGCATGCCTTTTACACAATACCACCGGGTATTTACTGGGATACTGGATTTGCAGGTTGGCCCGGATGGACGAGAAGTCCTGCCGGACCATTGCCCTGGAAGTGGGAATGCAGAATGCCGGACTGGCCTCAGGAATTGCACTGCAGATGGGAAGGGTAGCCACCATTGGTCTCGCGCCAGCTGTATTCGGACCCATGATGAATATTACAGGCAGCTCCATCGCCACCTGGTGGCGACGAGAAGCGTCCCAGAAGGTGATAGGTGACAGGGGCTGAGCCAGTGATAGGTGACAAGTGACAGGGGCTGCGCCCGTGATAGGTGACAAGTGACAGAGGCTAAGCCAGTGACTGATAACACGTAAAAAACTATATGAACATAACCATTTAACCCTAACTCCATATCCATGAAAAAAATACTGTTTCTTACTTCGATTCTGGCGCTGGCCCTTTACTTCAATGCTCCCGCCCAATTCTTTAACTCCGCCGAAGAGCTGATCTACCTTACGAAGGAATGGAAGGGAGAACGCTTTGATGATGGCCGGCCCAAGGTGCCTGAAGAGATCCTGGAGAGGATGAAAAAGATTTCAATCGAAGAGGCGTGGGGGGTGTTGCGATCAAAGGGATATCACAACCAGTTTGAAGGCAACTGGGAGATTATTCACGAGGATGAACCTGTTGTGGGCAGAGCAATGACCGCCCGTTATATGCCCAAAAGGCCTGAGATAATGGATAGATTCACCGAGAAAGGCCATGAAAAGGGACGTGTGGGCGCCATGAATTCCTGGCCCATTGATGCACTTCAACAGGGTGATGTGTATGTGGCAGACGGATTTGGAAAGGTGGTGGATGGTACCCTGATAGGGGACAACCTGGGCAATGCCATTTTTGCTAATTCCGGCAATGGGGTGGTTTTCGATGGAGGATCCCGTGACCTGGCCGGCCTTTCAGAGATTGATGGATTCAATGCTTTTGTGAGGGGATTCGATCCATCTTACCTGACAGAAAGCATGCTCATGGGCATCAATGTCCCCATCAGGATCGGCCTGGCTACGGTTTTCCCCGGTGATGTTGTACTCGCCAAGAAAACGGGTGTGCTGTTCGTCCCTGCCCACCTTGCAGAAGAGGTGGTAGTCAGGGCCGAATTTATCGTTCTCCGGGATATGTTCGGTCATGAAATGCTGAGAAAGGGGACTTACACACCCGGAGAAATTGATGGACGCTGGAGCGAAGAGATCAAGGCTGCATTCCTGGAATGGGTGGAAAATAATCCCGATGAACTACCCATGACTAAGGAGGCCCTTGATGCTTACCTGAAAGACCGTACCTGGTAAGCAATTACCTGATTGTCTTTCAAAGTTCGTTTATCTTTCCAACGCTTCCTCCAGGGCCGATACTTTCTCTACCAGTTGCTTAATCATCTTCTGTTGCGACCGATTCTCCTGGATCAACTCCTGGATTGCCTTGATGGCTACAACCTGAGCGGGATAGCTGTCCATCTGCAACAGGGCATCACTTTCTTCTTCCAGACTCTCCTTACTACGGCGAACTGCATCGGGAAAGACCTCTTGAAATTCCTGAGCGATGAAATTGTAATACACCTTATCTGCTATTACTGGATTCCGACTCATCCACTCATCAGTATATCTGAATTGCACAGGATGAAGTCCAATTATCTGTTCACATGCATTCTCAATATCCATTACATCTCTTTTAATTCTGGCGTCGGAATTAACCAACCAATCACCAGCAATAGATTTTGCCACATCGCCCTCCACTTCCAATGCAAATTCCATAGCGGTCCTATTGATACCTACTCTGGCATTCAATCTCAGCTGATCCGTATCAAACCTTCCCCAGATCAGATGCCTCGTTGAATCCGCGATTGAGTTCTCAATAATCAGTGTATTTGAACCCTGCTGTTCAATTCCAGCAGTGTTTCCAATGAAAATGTTCCCGGATCCATTGTTAGAGGCTCCTGCCGATTCCCCAATAAATACGTTTTGAGAACCCAGCTTCGCACCGCTTCCGGCTCCGGTACCAATAAAAATGTTGTCTGTTCCCTCATTGATGCCTCCTGCACCGGTTCCTAAAAACGTGTTCCCGGTTCCCAGGGAATTTGAACTACCGGCCCTGTGTCCAATAAAGTAGTTCTCCGGACTCAGATTAAAAAGGCTGGCAGTCTTGCTGGCATCTCCTCCATTCCTTGTTTTGGTAGCCACTGTCAGCGCATTGGTTGAGGATTCATCGGGCTGATCAGACACCATCAGGAAATTGGCGCTGTCGGGTTTTATGGTGAGGTAGTGATCTACAGCACCTTTATTGGTTCTGTTATATCCACCCACTGCAAATCCCCCCTTTATCCCTTTTGCTGCTCCTTCATCGAAATACAGCCGGATGCTGTCGGGTGTGATTTGCATATATTCCTGGGTTATTCCTTTAGTGGTTCGGCTGTATCCTCCCACAACAAAACCACCCTTTATTCCTTTGCTCTGTTCATCCAGGATATATACCCTGGTACCTTCCGGGTATACAGCAAAAACCGTCTGACCCTCCGCATTCCTGACTTCGAACAGTGCAGAATCGATGGGGTGACCAGCCTCTTCCTGAATGGAAAATTTTCTGGTCGGACTTGCAATATTCCCGGAATATAGAGCATATGGAACTGAGATCAGCTGAGATGTCCCCAGGTATTCAAATAAGGTGCCTCCTGTAGCATCAACCTCCACTTTCAAAAAGTAATTGTCACTACCCCAATTGATATCGTGGAATGTACCCATAACTACATCTCCTTCTCCAATCATCATATCAGCTACTCCATATGGATTGGTTGCCACGAGATGAGTTTCGATATAGACCTCAACTCCTTCACCGGTACCCTGAAGTATACTCATCCTGAACCCAACATCCTGATTGGCAAGCAATGCATGCTGACTGTCGCGCACTACTGCTTGGTATTTGAACTTCTGGGGAATTTGTGCTATTGATATGCATGCAATCGCAAGCAACAATACAATAAAAGATAATTTCGTTTTCATAATTGAATCAATTTTTACACCAATGAATACTCTTAACCATTGCTAATAAAAATAAACCTTTCACAATCACCTGTCAAGCTTTAGTCACATTTTAGGGTATTAACTTTTTCATATAGCTTTAAACACTTGTAGGGTATTCAGAACAGTTTTTTATATTTTTGTGGCCATACCAAAATCAGCTACTGCTAAAAATCATTCACTATGAAAAAACTAATCCTGATTTCATTTGCCATACTCCTTTCTCTCAATGCGTTGTCCCAGGGTATCGGACTGGGTCTTGGTTTGATTATTGGTGAACCCACCGGTCTGAGTGCCAAAATATGGACCAGTGAAAAAACCGCCGTTGATGCCGGTGTTGCCTGGTCATTTGTCGATAACGGTTTTCTTCATTTACATGCCGATATGTTATTGCACAGCTTTGTCATTGATGTGGATAAGGGCCAATTGCCCCTTTATTACGGACTTGGCGCAAAACTGGTTCTGGCCAATGACCTGGGGCTGGGTATCAGGATACCTTTTGGAATGGCATACCTTTTCGAATCTGCACCCATTGACATTTTTATCGAGCTGGTTCCGGTCCTGGATCTGATTCCCGCCACTGCATTCAATTTCGAAGGTGGCATTGGTGCCCGCTACTACTTCTAGTTTGACTGAGATGGTTATAAATGGTATATTTAGCAACTTATTTTTACACCTAATGGTATTCCAATGAAGAGATTATCAATTGTTATTGCACTAGCGACAGGACTGATCCTTTCATCATGTTCAAAGAAGTCTCCCGATTTCATTAACAGCATTCCCGATGATGCCATTGGAGTGGTATCATTACACCCAATGCAGCTTCATACAAAGAGTCAGATCAACTCTCTGGAAGCCATTAAGGAGAGAGTGAAAGATGAGATTTGGATACAGCTTCTGGAGGATCCGCTCAGTACCGGTCTGATGCTGGATGAGTATACCTACCTGTTTGTAAAAATGGAAGAGAATGAGCCCATCATAGGCGTTGTAAGTGGTATGAAAGATGTGGAAAAATTTGTATCCACCCTTTCAAAAATCAAAGAGGATATCAGCGAGGAGTTCAAAGAGATGGAAGGATACACCTATGTCCTACCGGATGAGGAGGGTGTCATCGCCTGGAATAAGGAACAGATGATTCTCCTTGGCTCGCCTGACAGTGATGATTTTGAAGAATCCTACTGGACCGGAAGTCTGGATAAAATGTTCAATCCGGTTAAGGAAGAGTCCATCACCAGTCTTGTGGATTTCAAAGATTTCCTGGGGAAGATGAAGGATCTGAATCTTTGGATCTCTACCAACGAGATGCGCGGGGTAATAGAGAAAGTGGCGAAGGATAAGATCCCGGATTTACCGGTATCATTATACAATAACTATGCCCAGGTATATATTGATTTTTCTGATGGAGCAATGAATATCACCGGCGAAACCCATTTCAGCGAAGAGGTTGAAAAGAACGTCGAGGAGTTCCTGGTTATGAATCCCTCACTAAATGAAGAGATGCTAAATCTTGCCCCGGGTGGTAACCTGCTGATCGCCGTGGCTGGTTCCATGGACCTGGAAAAGATTCAGAACATGGTAGAGAAATTTGCACCACCTCAAATTGACTCGGTGGGTAACAAGGTAGAAGAAGCAATCGGGATTTCAACCAAGGAAATATTGAATTCTTTCACAGGTGATTTTACCATCGCAGTCAATGGACTGGAAGGAGAAGTCATGATCCCAGTGGAAGTTTTCATTGGATTTGGAGTTAAGTCGGAGCTGCTTCAGGAGCATTTGTTGGGAATGGTAGAGGGTATGGTCCCGGTGGAGGAGCAGGGTGACTTCTTTGTGATCAATTTTCAGGGTAATGAAGTATACAGCGGGATCATTAATGACCTGTGGGTGATTACCAATGCAAAGGGATACAAGGATGCGGTGGAAAGTGGAAAGCTGGACAACTCCCTGGCCGACTCAAAATTCAAAGATTTTTCTGATGGATCCATGGGAATGTATGTAAACATGGATCTCTCCAGTTACCCGTCCATGGTTCAGGGATTGGTGGAGCAAAACTCAGAAAAGAACAAGTGGATTGGACGTATTACAGAACCGTTCGATTACCTGGGAATATCTGCCAGCAACAACCTGAACATCATCACACTGAAAACCAATAATCCGTCAGAGAACAGTCTCTATACCATTCTGAAACTGACAGATACTCTGGAAACAGATTTTCCTGAATAGGTAACCAATAATTGTGGTACGATCAATGACCATCCGGCTGGATAAAATGATTCCACTTCCCATGCTGGAGCAGGATACAACAGGCTCCGGGATATGGGAGATAGAATCAGTTCGTTTTGAGCAGGGAAAAACCTACATCATCGAGGCCGCCTCGGGACGGGGCAAGACCAGTCTCCTTTCCGTGATCTACGGAATCCGAAAAGATTACCGGGGTAAGGTTTACCTGGACAACAATGACATTAATGACTTCACCTGGAGAGATTGGTCACTACTCAGAAAAGAGAAGCTCTCTTTCATATTCCAGGGATTGGAACTGTTTGACAACCTCACAGCCCTTGAAAATATCCAGCTCAAAAATTCCATCTCCAATCATCAATCGCCACAAAAGATTGAAGAGATGGCAGAAAGACTGGGGTTGGCTGAATTTCTTCACAGGAAAGCAGGTATTCTTTCATTCGGACAGCAGCAACGGGTGGCCATACTTCGCGCCCTTTGTCAGCCCTTTGACTACCTGCTGGCAGATGAATGTTTCAGCCACATCGACCGGGAAAACAGCCTCAAAGCTTACAAGGTCATCCGGGAAGAGTGTGAGTCACAAAAGGCAGGATTAATCCTCACCTCTCTCAACGGGACAGACCTGCTTGAGGCACATGTACGCATGAAACTATGAGGTACCTCTATAGCATATTGTGGAAAGATCATAGCCGGGCCCACCTGCTCTGGGCATTCCTGGGAACCACGGCCGGATTTGTGTTACTGCTGGCAGGGATCCAATTTTACCTGGATATCAAATCGGTCCTTTCTCAAAACCAGGATCTGATGGACCCCGAGTACATTGTGATCAACAAAAAGGTGAATATCGGGCAAACCCTGGGACTTGCCATGGCCGGTTTCTCTCCAGAAGAGATTGAAGAGATCGCTTCACAACCATTTGCCGATCAGGTGGCACCATTTCTCTCCAATCAATTTCCAGTAAGTGGATATACGGAAAATGAAAGATTCCCTGACTTCTATACGGATCTGTTTTTCGAGGCAATACCTGATGAATATATCGATGTAAAATCTGAGGATTGGAATTGGAGCCCGGAATCAGGGAACATCCCAATCATCATTCCTCAGGACTACCTCAACCTCTATAATTTCGGTTTTGCGCCCAGCCAGGGACTTCCCCAGATTCCCAAAGGGGTGATTTCAATGATCAACATCAACATCAGACTCAAAGGCCAGGGCCGGGGTAACTATGATGATTATCCCGGACGAATCGTGGGATTCAGCAACCGCATACATTCCATCCTGGTTCCCCATGATTTTCTTATATGGGCCAATGAAAAATATGGCTACTTTAAAAAAACCGATCCTTCACAGGTTATCCTCGTATCTAAGGATCCTACCGATCCGGCCATCATCAAATTCCTTGAGGAAAAAGATTATGATACCATTCGGGAGAAGCTGAAAAGCAGCCGCATGAACATCATTCTTAAATTCATCATCAGCTTTCTGGTGGTCATTGCCAGCATCATCATCGCACTTGCTTTCCTTGTCTTTCTTCTGAGCCTGCAGTTGATGATCAGCCGCTCATCGGAAAAGATCAGGAGACTAAATAAACTGGGCTATCATTACAGGGAAATAAGCCGCCCTTACGTCGTCCTGTTGCTGATCCTGATGGTTGGAGTTACCGGGCTCTCCCTGCTTATCACCTCCATCCTCACACGGCAGTTCTCATCAATGGCCGGAGAGTGGAGTCTTGATATATCTTCGTCTCTGTACGGAATCATTTATGTTACAGCATTGGGACTAATCACCCTTATATTCTTCTCCAATGTGGTCGCCATTCTGGTAAGTACCAAAAAGCTATGCAAATAGCAGAATAAATTGCCCTGTTTTGTTTGTATCATTCAAATTAATCGCTATTTTTGCATCCCGAAATTAATTAATAAGCGATATGGCACATCATTTATCAGCGAAGAAGAGGATCAGGCAGACAGAATCAAAACGTGTTAAGAATAAATATTACGCGCGTTCCACACGGAGTGCTGTGAAGAAGTTGCGCGAAACTACCGATAAGGAAGCTGCTACTGAACAATATTCAGAAGTTATCACCATGCTTGACAAGCTTGCCAAGAAAAATATCATTCATAAGAACAAGGCATCAAACCTCAAATCAAAGCTTGCAAAACACGTGAATAGCTTGTAAAAAGTACTCACCACCATGATATACGAAAGGCTGTCCCATAAGGATGGCCTTTTTTTATTTATTCCTCAACGTAGAAGCATTTAGAATTGGGTTTTTGACCGATGAACCGTTTCCCGGCACATTAAGATGTAAACGGATCAATGAGCGAATACAATTCAAATGCATTAAAGACCTGGGCAGTGGAGGAACGACCCAGAGAGAAGGTGATGGCCAACGGAGTCCAGTATCTCTCCGACACCGAACTACTGGCAATCTTGCTGGGTTCGGGAACAAAAAACATGACCGCTGTGGAACTGGCCAGGTTTATCTTAAAGAGGGCCGGAAATAACCTTCACGAACTTGGACGGCAAACCCTGAGTGATCTACTTAAAGTTAAGGGTGTAGGTCCGGCCAAAGCAATCTCGGTCCTGGCCGCCATGGAGCTTGGAAGAAGAAGGGCAGGCATGCATCATACCGAAAAAATCCCGGTGAAATCGAGTGAAACCGTATATAACCTCTTTCATCCCCTGTTAGGTGACCTTGACCACGAGGAGTTCTGGCTATTGATGCTAAACCGCGCCAACAGGATACTGGGCCGATTCAAGGTGAGTCAGGGTGGACTCTCTGGTACGGTGATAGATACCAGGATCATTCTGAAGAAGGCACTGGACAACCTGGCCTCCTCCATCATCGTTTGTCACAACCATCCGTCTGGCAATAACAAACCCAGTGATGCCGATGTTAAAATCACAGAGAAGTTGAAAAAAGCCGCCGAAATGCTTGAAATTAAGCTCCTCGATCACGTGATTATTGCAGATAAATCCTACTTTAGTTTCGCAGACGAAGGTCTGATAAATTAAATCTTCCATCCCATATAACTGGTTTTACCTTTTCTGGGACGGCCTATTCTTTAATAAGGTGTGATTTAAACGGGCCTGACTACACCCTGGTCCTGACATTGATCCAGTATTTCCCTGATGGTGAGACCCTTAACCGGATGAATCAGGTCGGGAGCAATTTCTGCAAGGGGTTCAAGTACAAATCTACGCTGTTCCATGGCGGGATGGGGAATTTTTAAGCGGGGATGGTCCAGTATGACATCTCCGTAAAGCAGCAAGTCAATATCAATCAAACGGTCGGTATATCCCTCAAATCCTCGCTCCCGGCCCAGGGTTTTTTCGATAGCGAGAACCTCTTCCATCAATGGCAAAGGATCTAAATTGGTATTAGCCGATATGCAACAATTGAAGAAGAGGTTTTTACTGGTATACCCCCATGAAGTGGATTCATAGACCCGTGAGACCACAAACGGACTGCCCAGTTGCTTCCCTATGAGATTCCTGGCAGCTTTCAGGTTCCGTAGCCTGTCCCCCAGATTGCTGCCCAAGGAGAGGTATATGTGGGTCCTTTTCAATTTACCTGAAGTATTCACTTTTTCTTCGATCTAAGATATTCAATATCAATCACATTTTTAGTAAATTGCCGCCTCAAAAAAAATACGAGATGAAAAATTTCCTAAGCAGTCTACTGGCCACCATCATTGGAATCCTGGTTATGACCATTGTGGTTGTCCTGATATTTGTTGGAATTATTGCAGCCTCCACATCCAAGAAGGTCCCGGAGGTGAAAGAGAATTCAATTTTGCTTGCAAAATTCATCGGTCCAATTGCAGACCGGGCAGACGACAATCCATTTTCGAAATTCCTTTCTGGCAATCCATTCAGCGAAGATATGATGGGCCTTAATCAGATCCTGAAAGACCTGAAGAAGGCCAAAGGCGATGAGAACATCAAGGGTATTTTCCTGAATTTGCGTAACATCCCAGCCGGTATAACCATCCTGGGCGAGATAAGGGATGCACTCCTGGATTTTAAAGAGAGTGGGAAATTTATTTATGCTTATGCTGACGTATATACCCAAAAATCTTACTACCTGGCCACTGTGGCTGACAGCATCTTCATGACCCCGGAAGGAGTGTTCCTCTTTGCCGGCTTGAGCGCAGAGGCTACGTTTTACAAAAATGCGCTGGATAAGCTGGGTATCGAGATGCAGGTGATCAAGCATGGGTCCTATAAAAGCGCTTCAGAATCTTTTACCCGTGAGAGCCTCAGTGACGAAAACAGGGAGCAGATAAAAGGCTATGTGGGATCCATCTGGGAAAAAATGGTTTCTGACATCTCCAAAAGCAGAAATATATCTGTTGACAAGTTGAATAACTATGCAGACGATCTGATCTTTAATGAGACTGAGAAGCTGGTGGAGACCGGAATGATAGACGGTTTGATCTATTATGATGAGATGCTCACCCTTATGAAGGAAAAGATGGGTGTGGATGAGGAAGATGACCTGGAAGCCATAAAACTGAACAAGTACAAAGATGTACCCAACAAGGAGAAAAAGGAGTTCAGCCGGGATAAGATTGCTGTGGTATATGCCATGGGTATGGTGATTGACGGCAACATGGGAGAAGGGTATATCGGTTCTGAGCGAATCGCCAAAGCACTGCGGAAAGCACGCCGGGATAAATCGGTTAAGGCCATCGTGTTCCGTGTGAATTCAGGGGGAGGAAGTGTCATTGCCTCAGATGTAATTTACCGCGAAGCGATGCTGGCAGCAAAAGAGAAGCCCTTTGTGGCTTCCATGGGCAATGTGGCTGCCTCGGGTGGTTATTATATTGTGGCTCCTGCCGATACCATCATGGCCAGTCCCAGTACCATCACCGGTTCCATTGGTGTTATTTTCAACATGCCAAACATGAAAAAACTGATGAACGAAAAACTGGGGGTAACCACCGATGTGGTAAAAACCAACCGCCACGCAGATATGTATACCATTTTCGATCCACTGGATGCACAGGAACGTGTTTTTATCCAAAAATCTGTGGACGATACCTACAAAAACTTCGTGGGACTTGTTTCTGAAAACCGGGGTATCCCTTACGAAGATGTGGATGCCATGGCCGGGGGAAGAGTATGGTCTGGCAAGGACGCCCTGGAACTGGGATTGATCGATATGTTCGGGGGATTGGAAAAGTCCATTGAAGTTGCTGCTGAAATGGCCGGACTGGACAACTACCGGGTACAATCACTCCCCATACTGGAAGACCCGCTTACCATGATTATGAAAGAGCTTTCAGGAACAAAAGCGAAGATAATCAAGAAAGAATTGGGCGATCAGTACCTGCATTATAAAAAAGTACAAGAGATCAGGGAGATGCGCGGACTACAGGCCATCATTCCCTACGACATTGAGCTGTATTAGCCAATGAATAAATCCGACCGCAATAATTGGAAAGTAATACTGATTCCATTTGCCTGGCTCTACAGTCTGGTGATCTGGGTCAGGAATACACTTTATGACAATGGTTTTTTGAATTCCACCGGTTTCAACATTCCCCTTATTTCTGTGGGAAACATCACAGTGGGAGGGACCGGGAAAACGCCTCATGTGGAATACCTGGTCGAATTGCTGGGGGAAGAGTACCGGGTAGCCACTCTGAGTCGGGGATACAGGCGTAAAACCCGCGATTTCAGGATATCTTCATGCAACTCCACCGCCCGTGAAATCGGAGATGAACCTATGCAGATGAAACAACGGTTTCCCGAAGTTATTGTAGCGGTAGACCGAAAACGGGTCCATGGGGTAAAGATGCTTATGAAGCAGGCTCCTCCGGTTGAAGTCATTTTGCTGGATGATGCCTATCAGCACCGCTCGCTCAAGCCTGGTTTCTCCATCCTGCTGATCGATTATGCACGACCCCTGAACCAGGGGCGCCTGCTGCCGGCCGGAATGTTACGCGAACCAGCAGTGAACCGTAACCGTGCTAATATCATACTGGTGACCAAATCACCCGAAAGGTTTAAACCCATAGAATTAAGAGAGTATGTGAACAGGTTAGGGCTCTCCTTAGGACAACACCTTTACTTTACGACCATCAGGTATGGCAACCTGGTACCGGTATTCCAGGATGTATCTCAAAAGGATATTCAATGGTTTAAAGGAGATGTCGGAACTGTGCTCATCGTTGCCGGGATAGTAAATCCACGTGCCCTCCGTCAGTTTGCACGCAGCATTAGCACAAACATTCATGAGATTTATTATCCCGACCACCACCGGTATACCCCAAAAGACATTGAAAGGATCTCCGGGAAGTACCGTGAATTAAAAGAAGTTAATGCATCAAAGGATGAGGGAAAGGAGGTCCTGGTGCTCACCACCGAGAAGGATGCCATGCGACTCAGGGAACACTCACCCGATGAATCGGTTCGGAATGCATTTCATGCGGTTCGCATCCATGTACATTTCCTCAACGAGGACAAAGATGAATTTGATCAACACATAAAAAACTATGTTAACAGCAATAAAAGAAGCAGTATCCTTTATCAGGGAAAAGATTAGGGAAACCCCTGAAACAGCCATCATCCTGGGTACGGGTTTGGGTAACATCGTTGAACATCTGAATGTGGATTGCGTGGTCGATTACAAGACCATTCCCCATTTCCCGGTCTCCACTGTTGAAGGACATGCAGGGAAACTGATGTCAGGGAAACTGGGAGAGACGCAGGTTTTGGTGATGCAGGGTCGATTTCATTTCTATGAAGGTTACACCATGGATGAGGTAATGTTCCCCATCAGGGTCATGAAATTCCTTGGAATCAAGACCCTGGTAGTATCCAATGCCGCCGGAGGCATGAATCCTGACTTTGAGATTGGTGATATCATGGTCATCAACGACCACATCAATCTTATGCCCAATCCGTTGATCGGAAAGCATGAACCGGAGTTCGGGGAGAGGTTTCCCGACATGAGTCAGATCTATGATCCTGTTCTCCTGCAAAAAGCCCGGGATACAGCCCGTGAGCTGGAGATCAGAATCCGGGAAGGCTGCTATGTGGGCGTTACAGGTCCAACCCTGGAAACACCAAAGGAGTATGAATACCTGCGGTTTATCGGAGGTGACGCTGTGGGCATGTCCACCGTACCTGAAGCGATCGCCTCCCACCAGATGGAAATCCGCGTTTTTGCAGTATCGGTCATCACCGACCTGGGAGTTCCTGGAAAGATCCAGAAACTCACCCATAAAGATGTGATTGATGCTGCTGAAAAGAGCGCACCCAAACTTACCTCGCTGATCATCAAACTGATCACCTAATAATGAAAAAGTCGAGGGAAGGCTTCCAGAAAGGTAAGGTCGTTACCATTTCAGCGGTCCACTTTGTACATGATTGTTACACCTCCTTCCTGGCTCCTGCCCTGCCCCTGATCATTGAAAAGTTGGGGATCAGTTATGGAATGACCGGTCTGCTGGCAGTAATCCAGCGCATCCCTTCCCTCTTCAATCGACTGATCGGGATCATCGCTGAAAGGCCGGTCATGCGCTATATGGTGATCTTTTCACCAGCAATGACGGCCCTCTTTATGAGTCTGATTGGCATAGCGCCAGGCTATGTTTTCCTGGCCATCATTCTCTTCTTCTCGGGAATCAGTTCCACCCTCTGGCATATTCCCACCCCGGTCATGGTAAAACAGTTATCAGGAAAACGAACAGGCAAGGGAATGAGTTATTATATGGTGGGTGGTGAACTGGCCCGGACAGCAGGACCCCTGATCATCCTCGGCGTAATCAGCTGGTGGGGACTGGAGGGAACCTGGAAAATGATGCCCCTGGGCTTCGTGGCTTCAGTGGTCCTCTACCTTAAATTCAGGAATGCCAATTTCAAACCTGCATCTTCATCCCGCCAGCATCAGGAAGGTAGCTACTGGAAAATCTTTCTGCGATTTTCAGCAGCCTTTGCACTTACAGGAGGGTATACCTTTTTCCAGGCGGGTATGAAAGCATCCCTCACCTATTACCTGCCCACATTCCTTACCGCCCAGGGCAACAGCCTTCACTACTCAGAACTGGCGCTGGTGGCCATTCAGCTTGCAGGTGCTGCAGGAGCCCTGTTTGCCGGGACAATCAGTGATAAAATGGGCAGGAACCGGACCCTTTTTATCGTCAGTCTGATCACACCGTTGCTCACCCTGCTGTTTCTCAACCTTGAAGGCATCTGGATCTTCCCAGTGCTCCTGCCCCTCGGCTTTTTCCTCTTTGCCCCCACCTCGGTGATGCTGGCAACAGTCCAGGACCTGGATACTGAGAAGAAAGCCTTCGTGAACTCAATCTACATGACCCTTAATTTTTTTGTCACTGTAATGGTCTATCCCATTGTAGGTGCCACCATCGACCGGGCTGGATTTATTCCCACATTCCGGGCCATTGCATTCCTGGGCTTTGGTTCAGCCATCATCGTTCTTCTTACCCGAAAGAAGATGCGTAAGATCACACTTAAAGTGTAAGATCACAGGTAACCCGGAAGATTACTGATAAACCATAAGATTACCGGTAAATCAGACCAACAGCTTCTTTCCTGTTCCATCTCTCCCCTGTACCAGGATGATAACCCCTTACATGCAGCACGTAGATGCCACCAGATGCCATCTGTCCGTCCTCCCGATCCCCTTTCCAGGTATAGGTAACAGATGGCCCGGCCAGATGGTTGTCTGCCAGGATCCATACCCGTCTCCCTGACAGCTCCGTGATCCACATGCTAATAACCCACCCCTGCGTTCCCGGCGAAATTGAGATCTGCAACAGATCCTGGTACCCATCGTTGTCGGGACTAAATACCTTTGGTTCCACCTTCACCAGTTCGGCATACCCTGTTCCCTCTACAGACTGGGAGTTCTTCCTGCCAGGGGTGGAATACCCCTCAATAGATGCTGCAGAATGCCAGTTGTCAGGTACATTCCCGGGCCGCTCAACAGAAATGCGTTCCAGGCTGATCCCCTGAGTCACATCAATCAAGCCCATGTGCATAAAATCCCCATACAGAGCCATATCCACGATTGCTCCGGTTCGATCTGTCAGGTAAACAGTTCCTCCAGAATTATACAATCCATCCAGCTCTTTTACTTCCAGCAACTTCCCGGATAGTTCCAGGTTGTAAGAATCCATTAAATGTGCTACGTTCCTGGAAACCACCAGATATTCTCCGGGAGAGATGATCCTGGAGTGGTCACTCAGAGGTACCGGGGAAACAGGCGATGCATCTCCGGAACCCACATCCAATGACAGATCCCGAAGATCAAAAAAGCCATCCCCGGGATGAAAAAGCTCTATGTATTCCGGTGCACCTTCCACCGGATCATACATAATCTCATTGATCAGGACCGAGCCAAAACGGACTTCAGAAGTTCTACCCGCCCGAATTTCATGAGTCCGGGAGAGATTATCGGAACAATCTGCAATAGCCGGTAGCTGTAATTTATACTCAGGGAGCACCTGAAGATTTTCCGGAAACCAGATAAGCAATTGATCATCCATAGGAGCCCCTGTAACCGCACTATCCGGACATAAATTTCCAGGCAGGATAATAAAATGCTCCAGCTCCTGTGAAGAAAACCGGACCGGCTCGGAATAATAAAGAGACAACGCTCCCGGTTGGTCCCCATACCCCGGATATAAAAACAGAGGTGGATCCCTGTCCTCCAGTTCTGCATCATTGCTGTTCATACTGCCGGGAGTTCCCCCGGAGCGATTTGAGGAGTACTCCCACAATCTGGAAATATTGCATACCAGATCAGGGTCAGGCGATTCAAGCGACCACCCTCCTTCTGTTTTCCAATCCAGGTCATTCCATGGCAGATTGTATCGTACTGCATGAATCGGTGTTCCCGTTTCACCATAAAGGGCCAGTGTGGCACCATCATTGGGCAGAGTAATCCCTGTGATCAACCCATAAGAACCTGGTTCAAGCTGCAACGGCGATTCCTTTACCAGTGAGAATTTCATCTCCAACCCGGAATCCATATGCAGTTCAGAATCCACATGCAATGTAGAATTCATATGCAGCTCAGAATCCATATTCAGTTCGGTGATCATATGGTTCCGGTCATTTACTTCAACCTTCCAACCAGCAAGGTCAATTTCATAGGCTGAACGATTAAAGATTTCCAGGTACTCCACATCGGGCAGAAGCACCATTGGTACCGGATCCACCATAAGCTCATTGAATACCACATCACCCCACTCCGCATCATTGCGAAGAAGGGTGATCACTGTATCTGAAAAGCAATTCGCATCCATATCACAGATACCCATTACCCTGAGGTGATGCACCTCCCGGTTGGGAATGATCCCGGAAAATCCCAGCACTACTCCGTGTTGGATATGGTACATGGTATCTGGAATGATGCTTACCATGGCTGTACCCGACAATCGGAAAGAGTTATTTAAGGGAAGTGTTACCTGCTCCGAAAAGCTGAGCTGAATATGATTCTCATCCAACACTTCCACTCCTCTAATTTCAGGTGCTGTGGTATCCTTTACAAAATGACCATCCAGTTTGATATCGTCAATCCATAGATTGCGGTCGCGTGCAGAGCTGTATTCATACCTGACCACAAGGTATCGTCCCCCCGGTAAGGTGTCCAGCAAACAAGATCCTATCTGTTCAATAGGATATTCAACAGGATCAGCGGAAAAGCAGATCTTCAACTTTCCATCCCGGTACCAAACCACCCTGAATTCCGGTGCAGTTTCAGTTCCAACCTGCTCCTGGTAATTGAGTGAGGTGATACAGAGCAAGTGACAGATCCCATTCTTACATTCCCATAGATTCACCATGTCATCAGAACCGATATAGTTGACCCCCAGGATCAATCCCCCGGTTATCAGGTCATTCTTTCCGTAGGTCATATCTTCCGGGTCGCTCCCCTTCGAAATATCAGCCAAAAGTGCCACCTGCCAGTTGTTGGCCGAACTGGGAGAATAGCCATGCCTCAACCTGAAGGAAAAGAAAAGTGAATCTGTCTCCTGAAGGGGATCGACCTTTACGATGAAATAGTCACACCCAGCCTCCTGATTATCAAAATGATGGCGAAAGGAATAATCCCCTGATATAGCCCCATCCTCCAGGCATTCCCACCGTCCAGCGGGGAGCTGTTCCACATGATCATTCACGTAACTACCATGGAAACCAACAGAATCAATTTCGAAATCAAAGTGGTACTGTGACCACAGAAAACGGGGTAAAAGAGAAATTATGAGCAACATGTATTTCATCAGTTTAAAATTTTTCATATGATAAAATATTTGCAATTTTGCATACTGTTAATCTAAAAAAATGAGATCATGAAAGTTGCAGTAGTAGGTGTAAGCGGAGCCGTTGGACAGGAGTTCCTGGGTGTACTCCAGGAAAGAGAGTTCCCATTGAATGAACTGGTGTTGTTTGGGTCATCCCGGAGTGCAGGGAACCAGTACTCCTTTAAAGGGGAGACCCTGACCGTTAAGGAGCTCAGGGACAATGACGATTTTAAAAACATAGATATCGCTTTAACCTCCGCCGGCGGAGGCACCTCCAAACAGTTTGCCTCTACCATCACCAGGCATGGCACCATTATGATCGATAACTCCAGCGCATTCCGGATGGATCACGATGTGCCACTGGTGATACCCGAAGTAAATCCCGGTGACCTGCACAATTTACCCAGGAACATCGTGGCCAATCCAAACTGCACCACCATACAGATGGTGGTATGCCTGAAGCCCATACATGACCTCTCACCCATAAAACGTGTGCATGCTGCCACTTATCAGGCTGCCAGTGGTGCTGGTGCTGCAGCCATGGCAGAACTGGAAGAGCAGATCCGTCAGATTGCTGCAGGTGATCCTGTAACGGTTGATAAATTCCAGTTCCAGCTGGCTTTGAACCTCATTCCACAGGTTGATGTGTTCACAGAGAACGGATACACCAAGGAGGAGATGAAAATGTACAATGAAACCCGAAAAATCATGCATTCAGACATTGAGGTAAGCTCTACCTGCGTGCGTGTCCCAGTGCTCCGCAACCACTCTGAAGCCATCTGGTTGGAGACCGAAGAAGAATTAAATCTGCAAGAGGTAAAGAACGCGTTATCAAAAGCCCCGGGAGTCACTCTGAAAGATGATCCCGAGAACCTTGTCTACCCCATGCCCCTGGGATCAGCCAGCAAAGATGATATTTTTGTTGGACGCCTCCGAAAAGATATTTCCAATCCAAAAGGGATCGCATTCTGGTGTGTGGGCGATCAGATCAAGAAAGGTGCAGCGCTGAATGCTGTTCAGATCGCAGAATACATGGTGGAGAAAGGGTTGGTATCCTAAGGCTGGTAAGATATCCCAATACTAATATAGAAGATCGTTGTAGGGGTAGCGCTTCACGTGGATCTCTTTGACCTTCTGGTAAAGCTGATCCTTTAACTCGTCAATGTTAGATTTTTGCAGGGCTGAGTTGAAAAGCGACTCAGGATGTGTTCCGGCCCATTGTCTCTTATGATCATCAAGGCTCAGGTTTTCCCGGGTTGAAGGGGTCAGGTCATCCTTCTCCTTCTCAATAAAGGTATGTGCATCGGTTTTATTGAACACCAGCATGGTAGGTGTGTCGCCTGTACCCAGTTCACGAAGGGTTTCTTCAACAACCTCAATCTGCTCCTCATAGTTGGGATGCGATATATCCACTACATGCATTAGGATATCGGCTTCGCGAACTTCATCCAGGGTCGACTTAAACGATTCCACCAGGTGGGTGGGCAGTTTTCTAATAAAGCCTACAGTATCGGAAAGCAGAAAAGGCAGGTTCTCCACCACAACTTTCCGGACTGTGGTATCGAGCGTGGCAAACAGTTTATCTTCGGCAAACACTTTGGACTTACTGAGCAGGTTCATCACCGTGGATTTCCCGGCATTTGTGTATCCTACCAGGGCCACCCGCACCATCTTACCACGGTTTTTACGCTGAATCGCCATCTGCTTGTCAATCTTTATCAGCTGCTCTTTTAACCTGGCAATTTTATCACGAATAATCCTCCGATCGGTTTCGATCTCCGTTTCACCGGGACCTCTAAGACCAATTCCTCCTCTTTGCCGTTCCAGGTGGGTCCACATCCTGGTAAGACGAGGCAACAGGTACTGATACTGTGCCAGCTCCACCTGGGTTTTGGCATGCGCTGTCTGGGCCCTGCCTGCGAAAATATCCAGGATCAAATTGGTCCGGTCCAGGATCCTGCAATTCATTTCCCGCTCTATGTTCCTTAACTGAGAGGGAGATAACTCATCATCGAATATTACCATGTCAATCTCCTCCTCCTTCACAAATTCCCTTACCTCAGCCAGCTTCCCCGAGCCAATAAAGGTTTTTGGATGGGGCACATCCAGCCGTTGGGTAAAAACCCCCCGCAATTCAGCTCCGGCAGTCTCAGCCAGGAAAGCCAGCTCTTCCAGGTACTCCCCTGCCATCTCCCCGGTCTGATGACTGTTGATAACCCCTACCAAAACGGCAGTCTCAGGGTAATGTCTGTGATCCCAATAGTCTCCCATAATACTAAATCAGGCTGCAAATGTAAAAATATCTCTAAGATATTCCGAAGAGCTTACTTTATGTATTGTCGGTTGGCATATATTGAATTGCGAATGGCAGGCTTGATGGTCTCCGTACAGGTCATCACCATCTCCACATCGGTGGGGAAAGGGATCTTTTCCTGCTGGGATTTCGTTAAAGCTTCCTCCGTGAGTGCCCCGAGATCACCCACGGCCCGGGCCGAAGAGTGCTCAAACTGATTGGAGGCACCGAAGGGCTCCTTCTTCATCAATCGTTCCGGATCCATGGAGTAGATTTCTACTTCTCCCTTGATTTCCACTGACTTAAATTGTTGGGTTTCAATCAGCGTGCAGGTTATATCTTTAAACTTCTGCAACTTAATATCGTTGCCGGCTGTATCTTTCATGACGTTACCATTGGCATCCAGCACATATTCGAAACCATCTGAAATCTTTTTATTAAAAACCTGGTCCACATCCTTCACACCATCCGGAGAAACCATGATCGAGAGTAGCTTCACAATAACCATGTAATCATAGAATGCATTCTCATCCACATGCTTAAAATGGTACTCCACCCACTCATTGCCAAGACCCCTGGTATTAAAGGAGATCAGGTCTTCCAGCACCTGGGCAGGCAGTTGGAGAGGTGCCTGGTTGGTTACCTCAACGATTACACGACTGATTCCTTTGATGTGGGCATCATAGATCAATTCATCGATCTGTTCAAACTGTCCGCCGCTATACTCCGATGCTTTCATCAACTGATAGTAGGCATTCCTGTAATCTTCTTTCTGAAGTGCATTTTCCAACAGGCCTTTCCCATTGTTGTAGAAGAAATCAGCAGCTTTTCGTTTGGCATTCACCATTTCGGCATCATAGTCCACATACTCATAGCTATAGCTCTTCCCATCCACCGTTAATGGAGTGACTGTACGTACCTTCCGTTGCCGCTCCTTCAACATGTTGTACCGACTGAAGATCTCATCGTAATTATCAGGATTGTTTTCCATCTTCAGGTATTTGATCCTTTCAAAGTCCCGTTCGTTGGCCATCTTGTAAGCCCGGTCCATCTCGTCAGCATCTTTTGAATCCGCATTCCTGATCAATTTTTTCACCGTCTTATCGATTACGGCATCATAATTCCCCTGTTGCAATTTTTTTGTGGTGGAACCACAACCTGCCATCAGGAGGGCAGCAATCAAAAAAGTAAAAATCTTTTGCATGGCTATATTGTTTAGTCAGAGGCTAATTTAAACGCTTCTGCAAAAAAAAAGCCGGCACGAGGCCGGCTTTTATCAACATATAATCAATATTTTACTGAAGTACGAAGTTAATGGGAAAGGTAAAGAGCACCTTCACTGCCTTTCCACGCTGTTTTCCGGGAGCCCATTTTGGTGAAGTCATTACCACCCTGATGGCTTCCTTATCCAGGGCCGGGTCAACCTTCCGTACAACAACAGCATCAACAACAGTTCCTACTTTATTGACTGCAAACTGAACGATTACACGTCCGCTGATACCGTTTTCAGCAGCAATCTCGGGATACCTCAGGTTCTGTGCAATGTATTTTCTAAATTCTGTGGCCGGGTCACCTCCATTAAATGTAGGCATATCCTCCACAATGTAAAATACCTCTTCCTCGTCAATCTCCTCATCATCGTCACCCATCATCGAGGTAAAGTCATATTCTGTATCGTCGGTTGCTTCCATATCGAAATCAAAATCGTCTTCAATCTCAACATCGTCGTCTACGATATCCAGCACCTCTGCAACCTTGGGTTGCTCTGGTTTGGGCTCTGGTTTGGGCTCTTCCCTTCGGGTGATTTGCATTATCTCATCCTCAAACTGTATCTCCTGGACTAAACTTGAATCATCTCCTTTGCCCTCACCTTTGGTCCATTCAAAGGCTACCAGGATTATGGAGAGCGCAACTACCAGACCTATCTCGAGAAACATTCCTTTCCTCTTTTCCAGATCGACCTTTTTTGCTTTTTTCAGTTCCATGATGTTATGAATTTGGGCACTAAAAATAGTGATTTACTTAATATATATCAAAAAGAATTAGTGTAAAGATTCATAGTATGTTATTATATCTGCATTATCTGTATATAAATACACGCAAAAATTCTGCCAGACTACCCTTTGTACTTGAGTTTTTTTTAATATTTTTGCCTCGCGTTGGGGCATTAGCTCAGTTGGCTAGAGCGTTTGACTGGCAGTCAAGAGGTCATCGGTTCGATTCCGATATGCTCCACCAATGTTTACAAGGGTTTCAGAGATTCAACTTCTGGAACCCTTTCTTTTTTGCCAGATTTTTGCCAGCCAGTTTTTACTTCAATTGAATAACTTGAATTGTTTCGTCTACAGCCTCAACTTTCATATGCCAGGCTTTTCCATATTCATAGATTAGGACTTGCGGCATATATGCATAGTGATAGTAGTACTCTGCTGAAATTTGTTGCCAAGTTTGACCATTGAACATTTTAAAAATCGTTTCACCCTCCCACCCTTCAAATTCCCCATCAATCTGTGTCTCTATAATCTCCGTCAACTTTTTACATATTACTGGCTCATCAAAATCGTCGATAATCAGTTTATAATCTGTATCCTTTTTTAAGATTGTTACATCAGGGACCACTGTAACAATAATCTGAAGTGAAAAATCATTAACGATATAGTACTGCCCCCCTATTGTCTTGAATACATACCCGTTTGATATGGTTCCACTTATGGTCCCTACTAAAGATGTTTCCTCGACAAATTTCCAGCTTGATTGAGCATTTAGAATGAGTGGAATGATGACTGCAATGACAAATAGGATTCTCTTCACTTTCAATATTGTTTAGCTCCTATCTCCTCAAATAGAGCATGAAAACTGTCGATAAAATCATCCATAGTTATAGACTCATAGGATGATATGGCGGGATACATTAATTTACCTTCATTGGAGGGTGAACCATCTAAATCATCTAAGTTCAGAACATCATGAGATAATTCATGATACATTAAATAATAGCGTTTTTGTTTATTGAACTCATCCCATGAAGATTTATTAATATAAATCTCAATTCTATCATCATCACCAATCCCATATGAAACTCCATGAAGATGTGTTGCATCATCGAGATAATCAAATGATGCTAATTTTATAATCTGTACAGAAGGTCTCTTAGGAAATATGCCATATACACCCAAGTCACGATAGAATTTGTCGACGTAGAAATCAAAATCTACTTCAGCATCAAAGGCGTTAGCAGCAATTCGTTGATATAGCTCTAATTCTTCCCGATTCTTGTGATTGATTAAACCGTATAATAAAACAAATAATGAAATACAAATCACAATGATACTTCCAACAAGGATTTTCTTTCTCTTACCCTTCCTTTTGGGTGAAACCTTGCTTTTCGGGCTGTCCTGTTCTTTTACCTCTTCTTGCTTGTCCTCTTCGATCACAGGAAGTTCTGGTGGAGTTGCATTGGTAACAGAGCCTTCCTTGTCAATATCAGGGAGAACAGGTGGGACTCTATTATCGTTTGGAATGTTCCCTCCAACCTTTGGAAGTTCGGGAGGAATACCACTTACTATTGATTTGAGCTCTTCTATTTCTGATATTGGCGTCCAATTCTTCAATCCATAGAACCAGACCTTAGTTTGTCTTGATAGCTTTTGGTCAGCAAGTTCTTCAAGCGAAAATGGCCCAAACTTTTCTTTACTATCTGTATAAAAGTAACGCTTCATTATTTGAAAATGTCTGGGAAGTCAACAGAATTTGTAATCATATGATAAAGGCTCTCGAGTGAAGAAAACTCCTTCTCATTGGTGCTGAAAGCTTGAAGTGTTATTACCTTATCCTCATACATAATAACCCAACTTTTCATTATCATATTTATATCTATCCCTGACCGCTCATTATGCCCTTTAACGGTGAGTTCAACAGTGGGATAAGTATCAATTGTAACTATTCTATCATTCAGAACCTGATAATTATTCAAAAAGGAACAAGATTCTGCTATATAACCGTCCACAAATTCATCATCAGATAATAATTCTTTAGCCTGATTTCGAGAAATAAAGGTGTAATTATCAGTTATAGTTATCATATAGAAATTGTCTCTATATTTAAACTGCTTTACAATATGGGGACTATCACGATCTTCAACACTCCATCCATTGGGGTACCTAATTCTCATATTCACCCCTTTCGCCTTTGGATGCTCTCTCAATTCAATATAGTCTCCCAAACTGAATGTTAAATCGGAAAACTCATTTGATTTTACGGTGATTCTCTTTTGAAGCTTACCTTCATAATAATACTGGAATTCTACATTTATATCATTGTTAAAGAATAGTTCAGCACTACCAGCTTCCTTGAAGTTACCAATAAGATCCTCCTTCATATTTTCCGTGGCAGCCCAATATTCAGGAACATCATATTGATATATTAGTGTTCTTCCAAACGCTAAACAATTCCGCATAAATATTCCGTAGCCTAAGTCTACTCCCTGAAGTTCATCATTCGCCTGCTTAGCAATCTGCTTTATATCATCCTCCGAAAGAGTCTGGGAAAAGGAGTTCGAATAGAAAACAATAAAAAATATTAAAAGCAATGATCTCATACTCTTGAATAAGAATAAGTCCTTATAACTTCGGATTAATCCCATACCTATTTCTTAATCCTTCCTCTCCCTTTGCGAAAATCATATAAATCATATAAAATGGAATAATTTGGTACCAACCACTAGTTCCCGTGTCATGGCATCTTTTTGCTCCTTGTGCAAATAGAAACCATAACATGGGGATATATGCTAAAATCAAGATTGATGCAGCCTCCTCTGATTCGATAATAACATTTATAATGGTCATAATGATTATATAAATGATCACACTGATTCCGTATTCAGTTCTTCTTATCCGCCCTTTAAATGAAAACAAACCTGAGAACATTACTCGACTTTTTTGATCACTCCCATTTGCATTGCGTTCATCAGACTCTTTATCTTCAGTTAGATCAGGTCCTTGTTCATCTTCAACAATTCCAGGAATCTCTACATCATCAACAACTCCAGGAGCCTCCAATTCTCTTGTTACTTCAGGAGTTCCATTACCTTCCGAGTTATTCTTAGTATCAACATTGTCTAAGGGTGGGGGACTCAATTGAAGGATCTCCTCAAGTTCAAGTACATACTTAGCGGGCGTCCAATCTTCAAGACCTTCATACCAAATCAAAGTCTCACCATCAAATTCTTTCACTTTCATTTCTTCAAAAGAGAAAGGACCATATTTTTCCTTGCCATCTGAGTAAAAATACTTTTTCATAATCTTCAATTCTAATTCGAAATACGACACAACTAATTATAGTTGCGTTATCATTAATACAATTGCTCTTGAATAGGAGCATCGTTCTTTCGATAAAAGCTATGGCTGAAGAAATGTTATTGAAGCCTAATTAAAACAATCAAAATAGATAGTATTAGGGTTGTAAGTTGGGGCTCAATGACTTTACAGCTATGGTTTAAAGATAGCAATTCAGAATACATAATGATATTCTGTAATAAAGTTTGTCAATTTAATACCTGAGCTGAAGCTATACCCTTTTGACACAGCAGAAATTACTATATTGATACTTAATTCTTTATTCTCCTCGGCGTAATCTGAAGTAGGACCATTTCTGACGGGACAATTGGCTAAGAAACTATATGGATAACTGTTCATACTAATTCAAACACTACGGGAGTTAGCCTATGGATAGCTCCTTTTTTATTCCCTGGTGAAGCATGGGTGAAACAAATCTGGTTTTCGCTATAAAACCGACGGATTGAGAAATTAACCCAACATTCTTTGTTGATGGAATCATGATAGCATTGACTTATTCAAAATAATGGTTAGATTTAAACTCGGTCAACCCCAACACCCTCAATGAAACAACTACAATTGCTGATTCTATTATTGTCCCTATCCATTTACTCAAGCGCACAAAAAACCCACATCAGTAATATAGCAACGATTGAATTACCAACTAAATGGAAAAAGATCTCCAATGAATGGCTTGAAATGGCCAAAGAACTCACAGATGATCAAACGGTAGACGGGGGCTTCTACCATATCTCCAATGAAGAGTTTCCTATGCGGCCTCCCTATGCAATCTATAATCTTAATAATCACAAGGACTATTTCAAAGGGAAGGAAAAAAGAGCTGCATTATCTGAAATAGCAGAACAGTTCTCAGGTGTTTCTGCAGTTGGTCCGTCTAGAGATGTCGATTTTCTGGGAACAACCTTTCGTTTGGACGTATTAGATTCAGTAACTCCATATATTGATGAAACACTTGGACTTGTTTTAATTAAAACTACAATCAAGGTAGATCGTGAAATGTCTTTGAATAATGTATTGGTCCTTGTTCCGCATATAGATGGAGTTATACAATTCATGTTCATACTTCAGGATAATGACGGTTTAAACTCAGAATTGTCAATGAATAAAATGCTTTCCTCACTTCGCCTAGTTTCTAAATGGGATTAGTTATTACGCTGAATTATAAGAATATATGGGTAAACTAAATGACGAATATCATCTGTTTCTCAAACAATGTGGAAACACAAACTTGTCCCGCTGGGCTAACTCAAATGTGGATAATAATGGCAAGTATGCCCTTGTTATTATTCTTGGACTAGCTAGTCTTATTGCAACCGGACTATTAGCCAAATTATTTCCAATATTTTATGTTTCTGTGTGGGTTTTTATACCTCTCTGGATTCTCCTTTGTAGACTTTTCAAACTAAATATTCACAAGAAAATCCGGAAAGTGCTTATTGGCATTGTCATACTGCAATCCATTGGGATTTATTTTAGTAGAAATGATGTAGTTGATTATATTGGTGATCGGTACATCAGTGGCTACGAATCTTGGGAAACAGTAGTTATAGATTCTGCTTCAGACGCAGACTCAGAACGAAGAGTTCATGCATGGAGGACAGACACTTTTATTGGTGATATCATCATCCGGTTACTAAGAACATTGTATATAGTCTTGATATTAGTAATCCCTTATATTGCCTGGAAGCTGGGACAATCAAAAAACTTCGGGCCCAGTCGTTGCATTTTTGGTTTTCACGCATGGTCTGATGACTGTGAGAGATGTTCCAGGTGTGGGAGCACGAGATTCCATATGCATAAAATAGAGACTGTAACCTGTAAGATATGTAATCGAGGAACATTTATCGATGAGAGAGATGGAAGATCCTATCAGGTAGTTAAAATAGGTGATCAGGTTTGGATGGCTGAGAATTTAGCCTATAAGGTCAATAAAGGATGTTGGGCCCATAGTAAAGATAAGAGTACGATCAATGAATTCGGCTACCTCTACAAGTGGAAAACTGCTATGAATGTTAGCCCTAATGGATACCATCTACCGACCGATAATGAGTGGAAAGAGCTTGAGAAAACCCTTGGGATGGGTTCAGAGGAGGTCGATACGGAAGGAGATAGAGGTGGAGTAGAAATCAGCATAATACTAAAATCAAAATCAGGATGGGATGATGACGCAAACGGTAATAATAAGAGTAAATTCAATGCGCTTCCCGTAGGATGCAGGTTTTCTGAAAGAAAGTATTTCCTCAACAATGGAATTACAGGACAATGGTGGAGCTCTTCAGAAGTAGACGAAAAAAACGCATTCCATCGTTTACTACATGTTTCCTCCAAAGCCGGAGTGATAAGAAAATCTGATTCAAAAAAGATGGGATACTCAGTACGCTGTATTAGAGATTAAACACTTAAATAATAATGCAAGTATCTTAAATAAACTTTACACATGAAAATCCTTTGGAGAAGTCTTCTAATAATGTTTCTGATATCTGCTGTAATAGCCTTAATAAAATGCATTCCAGATTGGGATAGTGGTTTTGGGGCAGTGGAACTTGCACGATTTATGGGGACAATCTTTGCATACTTCATCTGGCCATTGCTGGTTCTACTTATTGGCTTATTGGTCTATATATTCAAAAAGCATTCATTTGATACGGTCTTATTATTGGCCTGGATAGTGTTCGTATTAAAACTTTTTATAGCATTCCTTCTATAACCGATTAATGCTCCACTTATAGAGGATTGAATATCAATGCCTTGTTTTAAATACACCTCGAAATTCAACCATTCTTGTAGGAGAAATAAGGACCCTTGAGTTAGTCAAACTCTATTTGACAATTGAGCCCTTTCTGACTTTTGCTTTAGCGAATTGATATAAAATGATTTGCGCTAACATGTAAATAGCCATCCCAATAAAACCCCCATATACTAATGGAGTTTTATCTATTGACTTTGCATCCGTCGTAAGCCTACGGCCTCCTACGTATTGGGCTGACAGATCTGGGACAGTATCTTTCGCCCAAAATGTGTATGCAAAAAGACTCCAGGTATCATGAACTTATAAGGCTGCAGCAAGCCTCCGGATTAACGGTAAGAGATTTCTGTTCAAATGAAGGCATCGCCTACTCTACATTCTACTACTGGCGCAAGAAGCTTCAAGGCAATAGAGGAAAAAGCGATTTCATACCCTTGGTTGTAAAATCTCCTGTGGCAACCTTATCTCCGGGCTTCAGCAAGAGCATCGGCGATCCGGGTTTTCAGCCTGGCCAGATGACTGAAAGTGAATTATTGCTGGAATTGGTTTATCCCAATGGTACCGTTTTGCGCATCAAGAACGATCTTGATCTGGCACATCTTCGGGCACTTATTCAACTTTGCGACTAACCCGAATGTTCCATCTACACAGATCCCTTCAGTATTACCTGTACTCCGGTCCAGTGGATATGAGAAAGAGTTTTTATACGCTCAGCGGAATCGTATCTTCAGAGATGAACCGTGATGTTCGCAGTGGAGAGGTTTTTATCTTTATCAATCGCAATCAAAACATCATTAAGATCCTTCACATGGAATATGCCGGCTTGGTGATCTACCATAAGAAGCTGGAATCGGGTCGTCTTAAGCTGCCTTCATTTGATGAGACCACCGAATCGTTGACCATCACATGGGAGGATCTTATGATGATGGTGCAGAGTGTAAAACTGCGGCCAAAAAGACTTCAAAAAAAGTGATAAATCAGGCTATATTTAAGGGCCCTTTCTTGATATTTTCATGCGTTTTAGTTATCTTCATACCTTATAAACAAAGGGATACAGCGCAGTTATGTCGTCGGAGAAGGATAAGTTAGTGGAGTCACTTTTACAGGAGCGCGATGAGCTGTATCAGGAGCTGTCCAGACTGCGAGAAAGCGACAATGGATCCCTGGATCATGCCGAGAAGAAGAACGAGCGATATGAGGCTGTAATCAAGAAACAGGACGATAAGATCAAGACGCTGACCGATCAACTAGCCTGGTATCGCCGGAAGTTCTGGAAATCCAGCAGTGAACGTTTTATACCCGAGGATCCCAATCAGCGCAGGATAGATTTTGACGGACTGGATATTCTTCCCCAGGAGAAAGAGGCCATTGAAGAAGCCGAGAAGGAGATCATCTCCTATGAGCGAGATAAACCAAAGAGCAAGAAAAAACCGGTTCGATTGCCTTTACCAGAGCATTTACGTCGTGAGCAAGAGGTCATCGAACCTGAAGGCATTGATGAGAACTGGGTCCGCATAGGTCAGGAGATAACTGAAAGGCTAGAATCGAAGCCCGGAGAACTGTTTGTTCGTCAGATTATCCGACCCAAATATGTACTGAAAAAGGAGTTGCAGAAAGAGCAGGAGCAATCAGAAGGAGAAGAGCCTAAGAAAAACGTAAAAATCGCTAACCTTCCTTTGCTGCCATTACCACGCAGTAATGCCGGTGCCAGCCTGCTGGCAGATCTTTTGTTAAGCAAGTACATGTATCATATCCCTTTTCACCGGAAGATCGCCATGTTTAAACATGCCGGGGTCAGTTTGCCGGCATCAACGGTCAACGGATGGTTTAGCGGGAGCAGCGATTTGCTTCGAGCCTTGTATCACAGGTTAAAGGAAATCGTTCTGGCCACAGATTATATTCAGGTTGATGAGAGTACGGTCCCGGTTATCAATAATGAGAAGCACCGGACTGTGAAAGCGTACTTGTGGATAGTTCGTTCTGTAATGGAGAACCTGGTGTTTTTTCATTACGACAAAGGGTCAAGGGCCCAGAAAGTTGTCTTTGAATTACTGCATAATTATAAGGGAGCCGTACAAACGGATGGTTACGCAGCATATTCTATCTATGAGAATAAGAAAGGTGTATTGTTACTTGGATGTTGGGCCCACTCGAGACGTAAATTTTCTGAGGCCTTAAAAGAGGATAAGTCAGGGGCCGAGTATGCCCTGAAGCAAATCGGACTGCTTTATCGTGTGGAGACCATGGCCAGTGATCAGAAACTGGATGCTGAGCAACGTGCAGAACTACGTCAAAGGTTGGCTTATCCCATTCTTTGTGCCTTTGAGAAATGGATCGTCAGTTATTATCCTAAAACACTGGTCAAAGGAAGGATGAACAAGGCATTGTCATATACCTACTCCCTGTTCCACCGATTATCCAGATATCATCTGGACGGACGCTATCAAATCGATAATAATCTTGCTGAAAATTCTATTCGCCCCCTGGCAATCGGTAGAAAGAACTTTTTATTCTGCGGTAACCATGATGCGGCTGAGAATGCTGCCATTATGTACTCCCTTCTTGGATGCTGCAAAGCCAGTGATGTTAATCCACAGGAATGGTTCACCGATGTACTCACCAGAATCCCGGAGTATAACAATGATTACAGTCGGGATCTGGCAGATCTTTTGCCACACAACTGGAAAGCCTCCAAATCTGTTCAACAGAATCCAACAGATATCCAGGAATAGCTGGAATATGCTGGAATAAATTGCACATGCCTGGATTATCTTGAAAAATCCAAAGAAATCCAATCAATCT
>JAUVKN010000051.1 GCA_030596245.1 Bacteroidia bacterium
TCCCCGGAAAGTAAATCCCCGGAAAACGAATCTGGGAAAAAAGAGTCCCTGGAAAGCGGATCCCCAGAAGACGGATCCCTGCTGACTATTGCATGTGACCTGACTGGTGATTATCAGCAGGAGAATGTGATCACTGCGCTGACTGCAATCGGGCAGTTAAGAGAGCAGGGATGGGACATTCCGGAACAGGCTGTGGACGGCGGACTGGCCTCGGTGGTGAAGAATTCAGGGATCATGGGCAGGTGGCAGACCATTGGTGAAAATCCAAGGAGTGTTTGTGATACGGCCCACAATCAGGCCGGGATCGCCGCCGTGATGCAACAATTGATGCAGGTACCCTGGAAGGCGCTCCATATGGTATGGGGAATGGTCAATGACAAGGAGCTAAATGCGATTCTGCCCCTGCTACCCGGAAATGCCCGATACTATTTCACCCGGTCCAGTGTACCCCGATCCCTGGATCCCCTTTCGCTTCAACGTCAGGCTTCAACACACGGATTGAATGGTGATAAATATCCCAATGTGGAAGAGGCATACCGGGAGGCACAACACAATGCCGGCCCCCATGACATGATCTTTACCGGAGGCAGCACCTTCGTTGTGGCCGACCTTCTAAAAGCTTTAGGATATTGATATTTTGACTTACTTTGCAGCCTAATAAAGCGATTAATGCAATACCAGAAAATTTGTTTCGATGCCATGGAGGTGGTCAAGGAGGCGGCCGTCTATGTGAGGGACCGTCATGAAAACAGGGAGGGACTGAACATTGAGGAGAAGGGCAAACAGAATTTTGTAACCGAAGTGGATAAAAAAGCGGAACAGATCCTGGTTTCCGGTCTGTCAAATCTTCTTCCCGAATCAGGTTTTATCGCCGAGGAGGGGACCAGCAACAAGCGGGGAGAGACCTACAATTGGGTGATCGATCCGGTGGATGGGACCACTAATTTCATCCATGGAGTATTCCCTTTTGCCATCAGCGTGGGACTCCTTGAAAAAGAGGAGATTGTCGCCGGAATCGTCTATGAATTCGGACTGAATGAATTCTTCTATTCCTGGAAAGGAGGCGGTGCCTGGCTCAACGGAGATCCCATTCAGGTGAGTGGAGTCTCCACCATCGGTCAGGCTCTCATTGCCACCGGATTTCCCTATACCAATTTCACATACCTCACCGAGTTCATGAATAGCATGGACTATTTCATGAAAAATTCACATGGCCTCAGGCGATTGGGATCTGCTGCCACCGACATTGCCTATGTGGCCTGCGGCAGATACGACGGTTTCTATGAATATGGCCTTCATCCATGGGACATCGCTGCAGGGATACTGCTTGTGAGGGAAGCCGGCGGGGAAGTTTCTGATTTCGATGGCCATAAGGAACCTCTTTTTAGCGGAGATATCATCTGTTCAAACAGGAACAGTTATGCAGAATTTCAGGAGACCATCCATAAAATTATGAAGCCCCAATGACCCTCGTCTCCATAGTGATCCTGAATTGGAACGGAAAGGCGTACCTGAAGCAATTCCTGCCGGCCACAGTTCGCCATACCAACCTTCCCGGAGCAGAGATCGTTGTAGTTGACAATGGCTCCACTGATGATTCCGTCACCTATATGGAAGAAGAGTGGCCCGGGATCCGGGTAATCAGACTGGAAGACAACCACGGATTCAGCGGCGGTTACAACAGGGCATTGGAGCAGTTGAACTCCACCTACTTCCTGCTCCTAAATTCGGACATTGAAGTGACGCCCGGCTGGCTGGAGCCTTTGGTGGAGGAGATGAAAAAGGGAGATAATGTGGCCGCCTGCACTCCCAAGATCAAAGATTTCAACAACCGGACCCATTTTGAATACGCCGGTGCAGCTGGTGGTTATATCGACCGGTATGGCTATCCTTTCTGCAGGGGAAGGATCTTTCACCACCTGGAGGAGGACCGGGGACAGTACGACGATCCAACAGAGATATTCTGGGGCTCAGGTGCATGCCTTTTGGTGCGTGCCGACCTTTACAGGCAGGCCGGGGGACTGGATGAACAGTTCTTTGCGCATATGGAAGAGATCGATCTCTGCTGGCGGTTGAAGCGCATGGGATACACCATACACTTTGTTCCCGCTTCCACCATTTACCATGTGGGTGGAGGAACGCTGGGAAAAGATAATCCCATGAAAACATTCCTGAATTTCAGGAACAACCTGCTGCTGCTCCATAAAAACTTGCCTGCCCGAAAGAGCGGGCGGATCATATTCACCAGGATGGTTCTGGACAGCATTTCGGCCTTCCGGTTTCTCTTTCAGGGTGCACTGAAAGATTTCTCGGCAGTGTTCCGTGCTCATATGGCCTATTATGGGATAAAACACTCATATGGAGGGATGAACGAACGAATCAAAATCCAGAAAAATGACGTTATTGTAACTGGAATATATCCGGGAAGCATCGTTGCAGATTTCTTTCTGAAGGGGAAAAGAAGGTTTGAACAGTTGAACAACCCGTTCAGAGAGGAGACAAAAGGGCAATAATGCATAGCAGGTAACTTTAAGAAAATATGGAGATGAGTAACATGAATTCAATAAGTTGGGAAGGTGTACTGAATCTTGCCCATGTGCTGAAGCACAGCGCTCAGAACTATCCATCAAAAACAGCATTGACCAGTGTTGACGGAACAACTTACAATTACAGGGAACTTGAGCTCGCGGCCAGGTACACTGCCACGTTGCTGCGAAGTTCAGGGATCAGTGCAGGTGACCGGGTAGCCATCCTGAGTGAGAACAGTCCCCAGTGGCCCATTGCCTATTTCGGAACACTTACGGCTGGAGCAACAACCGTACCCATACTTCCTGATTTCCAGGGCCCCGATGTGAAATCCATCCTTGAACATGCGGAGGCTAAAACGCTTTTTGTCTCTGGTAAACTTCTCCCAAAGCTGACAGAAGGGTTGCCGAAATCGGTTGAACTGGTGATCAACCTGGACAATTTTAAGATAATGGAGATTGATTCCGGGAAGGTTATTCAGCCTGAGGAGACCCCTGGAAAGCTGGTAAAACTGGAGGTGATGCCCAACACGTTGCCTGACGAGAAATCACTGTATGGAGCAGCATCTGATGATCTGGCAGCCATCATCTATACATCAGGGACCACTGGCAGGTCCAAAGGTGTCATGCTGACGCATCATAACATCCTGAGTAATGCCAAACAATCCAGAACCGTTCACGAAGTGGTTTCGGAGGACCGGTTTCTATCCATGCTGCCCCTGGCGCATACCTATGAGTGTACCATGGGAATGGTAGTTCCCCTGCTCAATGGTGCAACGGTACATTATATCGACAAGGCACCAACCGCATCATACCTGACACCCATCTTGCAGAAGTTGTCACCCACTACCATGATGACCGTTCCCATGATCATCGAAAAAATATACAGGTCAAAGGTAAGGCCTGCACTTACAAAATCTCCTCTGTTGCGGTTCCTGATGAAAATCGGATTCACACGGAAAGTCCTCTCCAGGGCAGCCGCTCGTAAGCTGATAACGTTCTTTGGAGGAGAGCTCCGTTTCTTCGGTGTAGGAGGTGCCCCTCTGGCACCTGACGTGGAGAAATTCCTTATCGAAGGCGGGTTTCCCTACGCCATTGGATATGGTCTCACAGAAACCTCACCCATGGTGGCAGGCTTTGGACCGTCCGACGCTGTTTACAAATCGGTGGGGACTGTCATGGAAGGTATTACAGTGAGAATTGACAATCCGGATCCAGTAACAAAAGAGGGAGAAATTGTGGTGGATGGACCCAATGTAATGAAAGGGTATTACAAGGATGAAGAGAAAACCAGGGAGGTATTTACCCCTGACGGATTCTTCCGCACAGGCGATCTTGGATACATCGGTAAAAATGGCATCATCTACATCCGGGGCAGATCAAAAAACATGATCCTGGGACCCAACGGGGAAAATATTTACCCGGAGGAGATCGAGGCGGTGATCAACAGCAAAGATATTGTCAGTGAGTCACTGGTTATGGAATACAAAGGCAAACTGGTGGCCAGGGTCCATTTGAAGGTGGAAGTAATGGAAGAGCATTTCAATCACCTCAAAGAGAACGCCGCCGATTTTCAGCATCAGCTGCAGGCCAAAGCCGACGAGGTACTGGATGAGCTAATGATCCAGGTAAACCAGCATGTGGCACGCAACTCCCGGTTACAACTGATGATCCTGCAGGTCCAGCCCTTCGAAAAAACACCCACTCAGAAGATCAAACGGTTCCTCTATCACTAGGCATTAAAGTTTCTTTTGTATTTCATATTTCCCGGAGTACTGTGTTTTTATCAGAACAAACCTTACAAACCACGGTGCAAGCCAGTTCAAAATACTAAATAACTTACCAGCCGGAGTCATTGTGATCCTACTTCTCCTCCTCTTAATCATCCTTAAAACTGCCTTTGCCACGCTCTCCTGGCTTTGATGTCCCTTGCGGGTAACAGGTTGAAAACTGCCATCAGCCTGAAGAACCCTCTTATCCGAAGGGGGATTTACCAATCCCGGCCTGATGACGCCCACATGTATATTGTGTTCATGCATTTCAATTCTCAGAGATTCAGCGAATTTCTCAAGTCCCATTTTAGCCGCACTGTAGGGAGCCGCATTCGGGAATCCGTGTATGGCGGCAATGCTGCTGATGAAAATCACATTGCCCCTGGTTTTTATCAGTTCAGGGAAAGCTTCCCTGGTACAGTTCACCGCTGTTAACAGGTTTCCGCTTAACACCATTGATACAATTGAAGAATCAATGACTTCGAATCTTCCCCTTGCGGGAATCCCTGCATTATTAACCAGTCCGTCGATCTTTCCGAAATGAGCCACTGTTAACTGAACAAGCCGCTTACACTCTTCTGGTTTGGAAAGATCAGCAGGAATCGAAAGTGGAGAGAATTCCATTAGTTCAAACTCACGCCTTACGGACTCCAGTTTTTCCAGATCCCGTCCGCTTATAACTACTGAAGCCCCGACCCTTAGAAATTCTAAGGCGATTACTTTCCCGATTCCCTTTGTTGCCCCCGTAATTATAAAGGTTTTCCCTTTTAAGCCTTTCATGTAATTGTGCCCCCCTGGCTATAACCGGGGATATTTCTATTATAAATTTCAAAGATCATTTTGTTTTATCCGCTTATTGCACTGCACTAATCCGTTATTAATTTGAGAATCTTTTCAAGTTCCATGATACGGCTCCCCTTCACGAGGATATGATATCCTTCTGGCTCTTCTAAATCCAGATACGCCTCCAGGTCAGTCCTCCCCCTGAAAATATCCATGCGGGGAGATGGTTCATACACTTCACTGAACAGGGGTCCCGTCAGTAAAACCCGGTCGATGGAGAGGGTTCCGATCCAGCGCACCAGTTCCCTGTGTTCCTCCAGTGAAGAGTCACCCAATTCGGCCATATCACCCAGGATCAACATGGTCGGAGGAGTTGCATAGGAAAGCAATCCCTGAATGGCCTCCCGCATGCTGCTGGGATTGGCATTGTATGAGTCCATGATCACCCGGTTACGTCCACCCTCTACGAATTGTGAACGCTGATTTTCAGGGAGATAACTTCCAATGGCGTCAATCATGGAAACAGCCGGGATCCCGAACTGTAGTCCCACTCTGGCAGCCAGGAGGATATTCTGCAGGTTATAAGCACCCACCAGTTTGGTCGTGAGTGGGTAGACAGCTCCATCCAGATCCAGGTCCAACTCCAGAAAGGGTGTCTGTTTCACGATCCTGCAACTGACCGGCAATTGTCCATGGGGACCGGTCACCAGCGTTTCAACACCCGTTTCGGCAGCTTTCTTTAGCAGCAAAAGATCACGCCCGTCAATAATGGCACTCCCACCATGGATCGAAAGGTATTCGTAAAGTTCACCCTTGGCCTTCAGAACCCCCTCTTCGGATCCAAATCCTTCCAGGTGTGCCTTCCCAATGTTGGTGATCAAGCCCATATCGGGCGCAGCAATTTCGGCCAGGTTCCTTATTTCACCGGGATGATTGGCTCCCATTTCAATGACTGCCACCTCTTCCTCATCGAGGGAAAGGAGCGTAAGCGGCACACCAATATGGTTGTTCAGATTCCCGCTGGTGGCAAGCACGGTAAATTTGCGGGAAAGAACTGATGCCACCAGCTCCTTGGTGGTGGTTTTCCCATTGCTCCCGGTGATCGCAAGTACCCTGGGTGACACCTTCATGCGGTGATGATGGGCAAGTTTCTGCAACACCTCCAGGGCGGAGGATACGCAGACCACCCCTGTCTCTCCTTCCAACTCATTTCTCTCGGTAATGGCCAGCCGGCACCCCTTTGCCAATGCATCGGTAACAAATTCATTACCGTCAAAATTATCTCCTTTGAGGGCAAAAAACAGTGTTCCTTTTATCTCCTTGCGGGTATCGGTACTGATACCTTCCGATTGAAGGAATTCAAGGTAAAGTGATTCGATGGTCATCTCTTAAAAAAAAGAGGCTGCTCCCAATAAGAAACAGCCTCCAGATATGGAATATTTTAGTTCTTATAATCCAGTAGGTGTTCCCACACGTGTCATGGCACAACGAAATCCCAGGTCATCCCTCGATTCTGTTTCAATAAGGAACCTGCGCTCACCAGGACTCAGCCAGTAGGCCCTGTCTTTCCACGATCCACCCTTGTAAACCCTTACCTGGTCATTCATCAGGGACATCCTTTCAGTTTCATTATTTACGTACATGGAACCCGATCCCAGGTAGACTGACTGATCCTGCTCACCACTCTCAAATACCGATTCCTTGTCGCCATCCTGGTAGTTCCTGTAATCAGACTTCCGGTAGTTAAATCGTCCTTCAGCATCGGCCTCGGTAATTTTTTCACGCCTCAGGCGGCCAAGACTGTCTATCACCGGGCTTCCATTTGCATCGATGGTCATCTTATCAAATTGGTTACCACGGTAAGGACGAAAATCTGAAACATCGTTAAATGACATGGGTCGGTATACATCCTGAACCCACTCATTTACATTACCGGCCATGCAAAAGAGACCATAATCGTTGGCCCAGTATGACTTCACAGGTACAGTAATCGATCCGGCGTCATTCAGACTACCAGCCACACCCATCATGTCACCTTTACCCCTTACAAAGTTGGCCCTCATCTGTCCCATGACCCTCGGATCGTCATTCCTCACATTGTGTCCGTTCCAGGGGAAGGTTCTCCGCTCCCAGACCAGTTCATCCACGGTGTTACCAACCAATCCGAGTGCTGCAAACTCCCATTCAGCTTCAGTAGGGAGTCTGTATTTGGGCAGCAATATCCCATCTTCCACATTAATGAGCCTCGACTCCACATTGGGATTGAGACTTTCAATGGGATTGATGATATTGGGTGTATAAAGACCATAGATGTAAGATTCTGTATTGAAGTTGCGTTCATCCTGCTGATCTGTGGATAATTCGATATGCCCCATATCCACCAGGATCAACTCATTCACCCTGTCGGTCCTCCAGATACAGTAATCCTGTGCCTGCAGCCAATTCACACCCACAACCGGGTATTCATTAAATGAGGGGTGACGGTAATAGTACTCCACATAGGGCTCATTATAAGCCATTGGATCACGCCAAACCAGCGTATCAGGAAGTGCGGCCCTCACCACCTGAGGGTTATTCATGTTGAAAACACGGTTCAGCCAGTTAATGTATTCCCGATAATCCACATTGCGTATTTCAGTGATATCCATATAAAAGGAGCTGATGGTCACCCTGCGGGGAACATTGTTCCACTCATACAGAATATCATCCTGTACCCTGCCCATGGTGAAGGTACCACCTTCCACCAAAACCTGACCTGGACCCTCCTCTTGCTCCACTGCGGTCTTCACTTCAAACCCTCCGTTCTCAGGATCATTATAGGCCCATCCGGTGGTTGTTGAGACCTTGCCTGAAGAGGTTACATCCGGACCACCACATCCCCAGAGTATCAGTGCAATAAGCAATGCAGGGAATAGTCTCATTATCATTTTCATGGCGTAGTGTTTTTTTCTGTTTTAAACATGGCTAATATAGAAACTTCTACCAAAAGTAACTAAATTTTAGGACATTTTATTGCCCTGTGTTTCGTTGATTTATAAAGGTTTTCAAAAATTATCACCATCGAAATTTCATGCGCTCCCAGACTCGGAATATGCAAATCGGGCTGTGACAGTTTTGAATCATAGCTGTATCTTATCCTGAACTGGTCGTTACCATAGCCCACCGAGAAGATTAATGTTCCATAGGAGAAAAGCAGATCCTGACGAAACCAGATCCCCCCGATGATCGTATTGTACAGCACTTCCAGACCGTAATTCAACTGTTGATAAATATCCTGCTGCAGGAATACCAGGTTGGGGGAGAGCTGCAAAACCTCCCTGCCCAGCCTCTTTTCATAAATGGGGATGATTGCCCCCACATGAGCCGTATATTTCCTTGACAATCTTGTATTTGGATCTTCAGAAAGAGCAGTGTATGGTTGCAGCAGGTGGTGCGTAGCCACCCCACCGTAGAAATTCTTGTAAAATCCACCAAATCCCACTGAAAAGTCAGGATACACCCTGGAATAGCCAACCAACGTAGTGGATGACACTCCAGCCAGCTCATCAGGCAGGACCAGTCCATCGGGGTTCATGTTCCTCTGTCCAACCGAAGCCTGAAATCCCCCCGTTACCATCAGATCCGATGTCACGCGCAGGTGATATGCATAGATGGCATCCAGCGATAGGGTATTAAATATCCCGGCACCCTGCCTGTCGTTTATTACATGAATGCCTATCCCTCCCTGCAGGGGATCAACGAACTGCTCGTATGAAGCATGGTAAGTAGCGTAGGGATCTGTGGCCCCAGGCCACTGGTTGCGGTATCCCAGGTACATCTTGACAGGACCCTCTACCCCTGCCATGGCCGGATTCATCATCAGCGGATTGGCATAGAACTGCGAAAACGCCGGATCCTGCGCGCAAGCTGCAAATACCGCAGTGAACGCCAATCCCAGCATCACTCCTACCTTAATATGTCTATTTTCCCTCTTTTCCACTTTTCACTTTCGACATTTGACTTTCCAACTTTCGATTTTCGACTTTCCGACTTTCCAACTTTCGATTTTCGACTTTTCGACTTTTCGACTTTTCGACTTTTCGACTTTTCGACTTAAAAAAAATTTTACAACATCCGGATGAAAGGTTCGTTATAGTATATACGACAAAACAAACGTTTAAATATATATTTTTGTTGCCATCTGCTGCTATTCAATGAAGAAGCTGGTTTTCCTCATACTTCTGCACCTCTCTTTTCTCCTGTATTCTCAGGTTAAATCCGTTGCTATTCAATGGAATACGGATCATGCCCAACCCTTCTTTTCTCATGCATTATACGCAGATGGTGAGAATACGTTACCATATATCATAAGAAAATTACCCTGGACCGCAGAAGGAATGCTGCCAGAGGTGCGGATTGAGGTTACTGAATCAACCCTTATTGAAACCGATTTTCTCGCCGGCAGGAACACCGGGCATGTGAAAGAGGCTCCCCTGCTGGAGTATGAACTGGTGCGGGAGGCCAAACAATCCTTTGTCATGGTAAAGATCCTGCCATTTATGAAAAGCTCATCGGGCAAAATGGTTCGGGTCGACGCCTTTAAGATCCACGTGGGGGAGCAAATGGCCCTTGCTGCTCTTAAGAGTGCGATCGTAGGCGACTGGGTTGCGCAATCGGTGCTGACCTCGGGTGACTGGTTCAGGGTTTCGGTGGAAAAGAGCGGCATGCATAAGCTCACCTATGAGCAGCTTGAAGAGATCGGATTGCAGAACCCGGCCAGTGTGCGTGTATATGGATCAGGGGCCAGGCTTCTTCCTGAAAATTTTTCCATGGGCCACCTGGATGATCTTCAATCGGTCCCCATCTACATGCATAAAGGAAGCGACGGGTTATTCGGACCGGGTGACCATATTCTTTTCTATGCGCAGGGAGCTGTAAGCTGGAATTACAATCAGGAGGAGTTAATGTTCATCCACCAGCTACACAAGTTCTCCTGGAAGGGGTACTACTTTCTTACCGATGACATGGGTACGGTACATCCACCGGAAAATGTGGAATTGACCACTGAAACACCTACCCATACTGTCTCGGAATATGACTACCGGGACTATTTCGAAGAGGAAACCTACAACCTGATCAATTCAGGGAAAGAGTGGTATGGCGATAACTTCAATGTAAACCTGGAGGAGAATTATCCCTTTAATATTCAGGGGAGAGTATCAGGGGAAACGGTAAACATCAGGGTAGTTGCTGCCGCGCGTTCCAATGTCAGCTCCTCTTTCATGGTCTATTCCAATAACGACCTGCTGGGGTCCATTCAGAACAACAGGACCGATCTGAGCAATTACACAGCTACCTATGCCTACGAAACGGGAAAAGTGTTCAGTTACCTGCCCGGGCAGGACAATGTAACCGTCACCCTGGTTTACCAACGCCCGGATTCCAATTCAGAAGGGTGGCTGAATTCCATCTCCATCAACGGCAGAAGCAAGTTGATCCTGTCCGGACCTGAACTGGCCTTCAGAGAATCAAGGAGTGTCGGAGCAGGGAATATCAGCGAATTCAGGCTGGAGAACAGCAACAGCAATACAGTCATCTGGGAGATTACCGATCCGGACCTTCCCGGAAATATTTCCTATACCCTTACCGGCTCAACCGCCCGGTTTAAATTGTCAACCGATAAAATGCGGGAGTTTATTACCTTCAATGTGAATGGCAGTTTTCCCTCACCCGGGTATTCCGGAGAGGGTGTGGGAGCGATAGAGAACCAGAACCTGCACGGACTACAGCACCCCGATATGATCATCCTTACCCCTGAGATCTTCCTGGAACAGGCACAGGAGCTGGCCGATCACAGAGAGAGCAACGACGGACTGGACGTTGCCGTTGTGCTTCAGCAACAGGTATTCAATGAATTCTCCTCCGGAACCCCTGATGTGTCGGCCATCCGCAATTTCATGAAGATGTTTTATGACCGGTCGGGTGGATCCGAAGTTTATTGCCGTTACCTGCTCTTACTGGGCGACGGATCTTATGACAACCGCAGCAGCGACGATAAAGAGAACAATCCCAACCTGTTGCTCAGTTATCAGTCAGACAACTCACTCTCCCCCATCCGATCCTATGTTTCTGATGACTTTTTCGGATTGCTGGATACGGATGAATCGATGTACAGTGGAATGCTGGATATTGGGATCGGACGCCTGCCGGTCTCTACCGTCCAGGAGGCCAGCGACCTGGTGAATAAGATCATCTCTTACAGTGACGTTGACAAACAGGGTGAATGGCGCAATCAGATCTGTTTCATAGGAGATGATGAAGATTCCAACATCCACATGCGACAGGCCGAAGAGCTGGCCACCTATGTGAAAGAGAACTACCCTGCCTATAACATTAATAAGATCTATCTGGACGCCTACCCCCAGGAAGACCTGGCCACTGGTCCACGCTACCCCGACGTAACCAGGGCCATCAACGATCAGATGAACCGGGGTGCGCTGATCATAAATTATACGGGACATGGCGGAACCGGCGGATTGGCACATGAGAAGATCCTTACCACCAATGATATCAACTCCTGGAGCAACCGCAACATGTTGCCGCTGTTCATGACAGCCACCTGTGAGTTCAGCAGGTATGATGAATATGACCACAAGCAGGACCAGGAGGTCACCTCTGCCGGAGAGGATGTTCTTCTTAACACCGGGGGCGGAGGTATCGGACTTTTTACTACCACGCGGCTGGTCTATTCGGGCCCAAACCATGTACTGAACGAGAAGTTTTATGAGGTGGTGTTTGAAAAAGACGAGAATCAGAGGAATTACCGGCTGGGAGATATCATTGTTTACAGCAAGAACAATACGGGACCGGGCATCAACAAACGCAACTTCACATTGCTGGGCGATCCTTCCATGCGGCTGGTCTATCCCCAACACAGGGTGGTGACTGATTCCATTAACAGTCAGCATATCACTGAGTTACACGATACCCTGTCAGCATTTCAATGGGTCACTGTATCGGGACACCTGGAGAGTCAGAATGGAACTTTTATGAACGATTTTAATGGCAAGGTATACCCATTGGTCTTTGACAAGGAGAAGAGGGTGGAAACCCTTTCCAATGATGATGATCCGGTATGGAGTTTTAATACCCGTAACAACATCCTGTACAGTGGAAAGGCTACAGTAACTGACGGACGATTCAAGTTCGGATTTTATGTACCCAAGGATATCAACTATGCCTTCGGGACCGGGAAGATCAGTTACTACAGCAATGACACCCTGGTAGATGCCCATGGATCGTGTGATGCATTTTATGTGGGGGGTATCGGATCTGAAAATGCATCCGATGCAGTACCGCCGTTGATCGATCTCTTTATCAATGATTCTCTGTTTACCCAGGGTGGCATTACCGATGCCAATCCTACATTACTGGTATATGTGACCGATAATTTCGGCATCAATACCACCGGGAATGGTATCGGCCATGACCTCACTGCCACCCTCGATGAGGACCGTATTAATGCCATCCTTCTGAACGAGTTTTACCAGGCCAATACCAACAGCTACAATTCCGGGAGCATCCGGTATCCATACAGCAACCTTGAACCTGGACGCCACAACATTACCGTGAAGATCTGGGACATCCACAACAACTCGGCAGAGTCAAGCCTTGAGTTTGTTGTGATGAAGTCTGAGAAGATGCTGCTGGAAGCACTGTTTAACTACCCAAACCCGTTTTTCGAATCCACCTGGTTTAACATTGAGCACAACCGGCCTGACCGAGATCTGCGGCTTGTGCTAACCATCTATAATTTGTCAGGTGAAATGGTGAGCATCATCGACAGGCAGATATATTCACCCGGCTACAGACTTGAACCAGTCATGTGGGACGGCACCTCAGGCGGAGGCAAACGACTTGGAGGGGGTGTATATGTTTACAGTGCTACCCTTTCCACAGAAGAGGGGGAGGTGGCTACGGAGAGCGGAAAACTGATCATCACACGGTAATTTTTCTAAAAATCATCGCCAATGCATACTAAAACAGGCCGATTTACGTACTAAAAAAGTACATGTTGTGACGGCGTTGTGCCGATCATATGTTATATTTATATCTTATATTTGCATACCAAAACAAAACAAATGTCAAAAGGATTGAGATCAGGAGTGATAGTGTTGATGACTGGAGCACTGTTTGTTACTTCCATAAACCTGTGGGGACAGATCTCCTCGGGTGAGCTTGGAGGAGCTGACCTGAATACCATACAAACTTCCTTACCGTTCCTTACCATCGCTCCCGATTCCAGATCAGGTGCCATGGGTGATGTGGGAGTCGCCACCACACCCGATGTAAATTCACAGCACTGGAATGTTGGTAAATATGCTTTTATTGACAGCAAAGGTGGTTTCGCCATCTCCTATACTCCCTGGCTCAGGAACCTGATCCCCGATATCAACCTGGCATACCTTACCGGTTTTTACAGGGTGGACGAGCAGCAGGTGATCAGCACTTCATTGCGCTACTTCTCACTGGGTAACATTGTATTTACCGACATGACCGGTACAGTCACAGGTCAGTACAATCCCAACGAATTTGCAGTGGATGCCGGATACTCAAGGCTCTTTACCGATAATTTTTCCGGTGGGATCGCTTTTCGTTTTGTTCGCTCCGACCTTACCAGTGGTCAGCAAACCTCGGACGGACAGGACACCAAAGCAGGGATTTCCTTTGCAGCTGACCTGGGATTCTACTACCAGAACGATATTGATGTTGGTTCCAGCGACGGGCAATGGGCTGCCGGTGTGAGCATAACCAACATGGGTACCCCTGTATCTTATACTGTGGATGCCGATAAGACGCCCATCCCCACCAACCTGAGGTTAGGCGGCAGGTTCAGTTATAACATTGACGACTATAACACTATCGCTATTCATGCAGACCTGAATAAACTGCTGGTCCCCACTCCCGCAGTATATGATACCGACACAGTTACCGGTGACCCGGTAGTGATTCGCGGGAAAGAGTCTCCCGGCTCAGTGGTACTGGGAATGTTTCAGTCCTTTTATGATGCTCCCGGCGTAGATCGCGGCGAAGGCACCTACAGTGTCATTGCAGAAGAGTTCAATGAGATTGCCTACAGCGTGGGAGCCGAATACTGGTACAGGAACCAGTTTGCCATCAGGACCGGTTATTTCCACGAGCACTCCAGCAAAGGCAACAGGAAATACTTCACCGTGGGTGTGGGCCTGCAGTTGAATGTCTTCTCACTTGACTTCTCCTACCTGGTACCCACCAATGGCCAGAACAGTCCTTTGGCCAATACCCTCCGGTTCACCCTGGGATTTGACTTTGCTGACCTAGACTTATGATCCACCTATGAGTTTCCGGATAGGTTTCGGATACGATGTACATCAGCTGAAGAGGGGTATCCCCCTCTGGCTCGGTGGTGTTGAAATTCCCCATGAAAAAGGATCAGCGGGACACTCCGATGCAGATGTCCTCATCCATGCCATGTGCGATGCCCTGCTGGGCGCTGCTGCACTGGGTGACATTGGTGTACATTTTCCCGACAGGGATCCCGCTTACAAAGGCATTAAAAGCACCATCCTTCTTCAACGAACCATTGAACTGGTGAGGTCCAAAGGATATGAGATCAACAACATCGATTCCACGGTATGCCTTGAAACCCCAAAGATTAAGTCCTTTATCCCGGAAATGCGCCAACAAATCGCTGCAACCCTCAATGTGGATGCAGCTCTTATATCGGTCAAAGCCACCACTGAAGAGAAACTGGGTTTTACCGGCCGGGAGGAAGGAGTCTCAGCCCATGCGGTGGTTCTGATCCAATCAACCGGTTAATACGCCGTATTGGACCATATATTATCCCACCTCCTGTTTGCCCCATTTAAACTGATTTCAGATAGAGCTATCATATGCTCCCCCCTCATTGTCCACTAAGAGAATATGGCTATATTTGCGTGTTAGTCAAATAACAATATATCATTGGTAAATAAAAAAACAGTCGTTCTGGGAGCCAGTCCCAATCCTATCAGGTTTTCACACAAAGCGGTGAAGAGCCTGCTGCGTCATGATGTTGAAGTGGTGGCCGTGGGCTTCAGAAAAGGTGAGATCGTGGAAGAGGAGATCCTGGTGGGGCATCCCCGGATTGATGATGTGCATACTGTCTCCATTTACATCGGATCGTCCAGGCAGGAAGAGTACTACGACTATATCATCTCTCTGAAACCGAAACGGGTGATCTTCAACCCCGGCACCGTCAATCCCGAATTCATGGGGCGGTTACAAGAGGAAGGAATCGAACCTGTGAGTGCATGCATGCTGGTATTGCTCAACGAAGAGGAGTACTAATTTGACCAGGATGGAAGGCATATACAACCTGCAGTTGTTAACGGATAAGATAGAGGAGGGAAAAGGGCTCCTGATTTACTTTTCAACTGATGGTTGTTCTGTTTGCAAGGTCCTGAAGCCTAAAGTATCCGAACTGCTTCACGAGCGCTTTCCCCGCATGACATCCTTCTATGTGGATACGGATAAAAGTCCGGTTCTATCGGGACAGCACAGCGTTTTTACCATACCAACCATCCTGCTCTTCTTCGAAGGAAAGGAACATCTCCGCTTCAGCAGGAACATCAGCCTGCATCAGCTGGAAGAGGCCATTGATAAGCCTTACAACATGGTATTTGAAGACTGAGTTTATTGCACTGCTATTTCCCATCCGTCATTATCAAAACTGAGATCCAGAGTTTGATGGATTGGCGGAGGGCTATTGTTGAGCCTTACAATATGGTATTTGAAGACTGAATATATTGCACTGCTATTTCCCATCTGTCATTATCAAAACTGAGTTCCAGAGTTTGATGGATTGGCGGGGGCTATTGTTGAGCCTTACAACCTGGTGTTTGAAGACTGAGTATATTGCACTGCTATTTCCCATCTGTCATTATCAAAACTGAGATCCAGAGTTTGATGGATTGGCGGAGGGCTATTGATAAGCGTGGTTTTCCGAAATTAATATATCCCACAAAAATATAGATCTTACTATCTGCAGCGCCTTTCTGTTCCCCCTGTTCCCCCTGTTCCCCCTTTTCAGCCCTGCCACCAACAGTTCGAAGGAGTGGTCGATCCGTTTCTAACCTTTCCTGTTTTCGTCATCGGGATAGCCCTCAGGGCCAGATAGGGAGCATCAATTAAGATAAGGAGCATCAATTATGATTGGTCTTTTACTGGTATATGGTACAGACAGGGCTGATGTCGACACTAAGGACGAAAAAAAATCAGAGATAGATATGTTTTATCCAGTTATTAACTAAATTGATGTTGATTTGGATATTAAATGTCTATCGAGGGATATTTATTATCCGAAAAGCACCTAATAAGTATAATAACTGGATAATTTATATCCCTTTTCCATGTGTCAAGCAGTTATATGTTTGGTTTTACATTTCAGGATGTGGCGAGGGAATTTCCGGAGAAGAACCGTGTTCATCTGTCCAGGATCCTTGCAGAGATGGTCGATAAGGGAGATGGTCGATAAGGGAGATGATCGAAGGGTAAGCTATGTATAATAACCCGTGACTACCACTATAGGAATTCTAGGCTAATAGTCCTGTTGAAAGTGACCCTGCCCAATCTGGTGGATGATCATTTACTGGATGACCATACGCTGGATCAGTTATGAAAATCTCAAATCAATTTGGAAATATTAATAAACTCAATCTTCAAACACCAGGCTGTAGGGCTTATCAATGGCCTCTTCCAGCTGATGCAGGCTGATGTTCCTGCTGTAGCGGAGATACTCCTTTCCTTCAAAAAAGAGCAGGATGGTGGGTATGGTGAAAACGCGGTGTTGACCCGATATGACGGGACTTTTGTCGGTATCCACATAAAGGGATGACATTCGGGGAAAACGGTCAAGAAGCAGTTCGGATACTTTTGGCTTCAGGACCTTGCAAACGGAGCAACTATCCGTTGAGAAGTAGATCAGAAGCCCTTTTTCGCCCTTTATCTTTTCCGCTAACAACCGCAGGTCAAAGATCCCTTCCATCTTTTTCAGAATTAGTATTCTCCCTCGTTGAGCAATACCAGCATGCAT